>JAHFJJ010000011.1:29198-43123 GCA_023245895.1 Candidatus Doudnabacteria bacterium | reverse complement strand
TTGGGGAATTGTGATGAAATGCAGAGAAGGTAGACATCTGGCTGGCTATAGCTTCATCCAAAAGCCGGATGGCGCCTTTGGGTAGTTGGCCCAAAGTAGGGAAGCGTTTACAGAGTTTAAGGATTAGTTCAAGAACGCCATCTTCAAAGGTAATGTGCTTACCCGCTTTGGCGTCGCTCCGGCCAGACAGGCCAAATTTTTTTGAAGCTTGTTTTAGAATTTCCAGTTGCTTTTCCTGTGGCTGGGCTTCGATTTTCAGGGTTTCAAAGTGGCTTAAAAAGTGGCTTTTATTTTCTTCAAGCCATTTTAACTCTTCCGGTTGCATGCTCAAAATTATATTAATATCTTCTTTGAAGAATAGGGGTTTAAGTAAAGTGTTCCAATTTTGTAAAGCACCTAAAGATTGGTAAACCATTTCACCGAAGCTGTCTATTATTAGCACGCATTTTTCCAAAGTTTGGAAAGCGTCCATAAAGTTGGCAAGTGAGCTTTGGGGCAGCTGGCCAATTTTTTGCAACGTACCGGCGTCCAGCAAGGCGATTTTTTTGTTGGCAAAACCCGGGTTCCGCGCGGCTGCTTTAGCCCAAGCGTAAATAAGCGCGGTCTTGCCGCAGCCCGAAGGAGCCGAGAGCACGGCGTTGTGTTGGAGCTTACGGGAAATAATGCGGCTTAGGCGGTCTATTTCTTTTTCAAAGCCAACAGCCTCCGGCAAGCGCCCGTTTAGGGCTTCCAGTTTTAAGTCGTAATATGCAATTTTGGAAAAGTCATTCATAAGAGATAGTGACAAAAACGGCAGTTTACTGCCGTCCCGAATGAAATGAGGGATCCCTCGGAGGCACTCGGGACGATAGCTAAGATATTAGATTAAGGTTTATCGTTTTTGTTCATTGTTGTTAGGCCGCTATTTTAATTCCTGTCGCGGCGTATCGGCTGAATTCTTGTTCCTCGTCTTTGGCCAAGGAGGTGGAAATAAAATTATAACTAGTTTTTTTAACTTCTAACTTCCTGAGCTTTAGTTTTTTATGGCTGTGTTTTGCTGCGTATTGTTTTAAGGCAGGTTGGGTAGTCCTTTGGTTTGGTATATAAGTTTCTTTACGGGTTGTATGGTTTTCAACAACGGCATATCTGGTTGGGGACTTTTCCTGCGCTTGCCGGGTAGCTGATATTTGCGGTTTTTCTAATCTAATGGGCATTTCTTGCTTTCGCGCTTCAATTTTAAATTTATTCAACTTTGGTATTTTATTGGATAAAGCGGCGGATTGTTTTTGAATTGGCTTGTGTTCAGTTTGTTTTACTAACAGCTTAATTGGCCGGCTTTCTCCCTGTTTTTTCCCAAGTACTTTTTCTGTTACTTTTTTCTCCCTCACGGCGTCTTTTTCAGTTGTGCGGAGCTTAACCGTAGGAATGGGTTCGGTTTGTTTATTTCGGTTTTGGCTGTTAGCACTGGTTTCTTCTTGCCTTCTCTCAAATTCCGTTTTATCTTCATCCACCCTGTGGTTCTTTTCCGCACTGGGCTTAACTATAGGGGCGGTTTCAGGTTGTTGAGTTTGTCTTTGGCTAATAAGGCGGTTTTCTGCTTTCCTGTCTTCAGGTGCTTTTTTTTCAGCCAGGCTTTCGTATTCGCTTGGCTTGGACTCAACTATCTTAGGGTTCTGCTTGATAATAATGCCGGCGTCTATTTTCTTCAATTGGGTAACATCATATTTTTGTTCCGTTTGTAAGGTATTAGTTACTTGGGCTACTTGCAGCGCTTCTGTTTTAACGTGCAGCCTGACATGGGCAGGTTTGCTAATTTTGGCTATGGAGGAGCTGGCTGCTTTGGCTTGAGCCGCTTGTTTTACAGTAACAGTCTTAGCTTCCTGCTTAAGTCCTTCAGCATGTGTTTTATGTTGCCTTTCTCTAAATGTCGGTTTAGCGGTTACTTTTTCTGAAACCGAAGGCGTAGCTTCTTTATAAGAGTAGGTTTGGATGTCTTCTTGTGTTACAGCCTGCGGCAGGTCTGGGGTTATATCTGGTTTTTCCGTTTGGATAGCTACGGCATCTATTATAGAAAAAGATTTGACGATTTTTATCGGATTAGACTGGATATCCCCGGCCTCCTCTTCCAGTAGAGTTGTTGTTTCTGATGGCCTGTCCTCCTTACTGCCAATAGTCAAATTTGCTTGTTCTGTTGTTTTAAAGGTCTGTTCTTTTATTACGACAACTGGAGAGGTAATAGTATTTAGTTCCTGAGTTTTGGGTTGGGCGATTGTCTTTTCCTGTATCATTGCCGGTTCAATGGCCGTCCGTTCAGTTATTTTGGTAACTGTATCAACATTGTCATATTGAGTATCAAGCGGGGTTTCATCAGCTTCTGGCTCAATATACAACTCTTGTTTCGGCAGGTTTCTTATAGTCTGGAATTTCGTCATCAAGGTAGTGCCGGAGCCTTCATATATCTGTTCCTGGAGTTCTTTCGGTTGTGTATTTATAAGAGCGGATGTAGAGACGGAGCTATCTATATATACGGGAGCAGTAACAGGGGATACGGCAGGTTCCGTAACCTGAAAAAAATTAATGCCAGACTCGGGTTGTTTTATAATGGGGGCATCATGCAAAATTTCTTTGAATTGAATTCCCGTAGGTGTCTCCAGGGCCAACGGGGGGTTTAAAGTGGGGAGCCAGGAGTCTAAAAAATTAACTTGTTTTGGTTCTGGAGCATTTATGTGGCGGCTTTGGCCTTTTTGTTCGTGAAAAGCATCGGCTGCGAAAAAATCTAAAAAATTTGATTGTCTAACCTGGCTTTCTTCGTTAGTGCTAACTTCGGGTTTTAATAGGCTACTCCAGAACTCCTGCCAGGCGGTTTGCTTCAAGTTTATTTCCTGGCCGTCTTGTATATTAAGTCCCAGTACCGGGTCTAAATTTATTGCAGCCGCTTGGATATCGGTTGTAAGTGGTGCAAGAAGTTCATCATCAAAAGTTAAATCCTCCACCTTGTCTAAATTAAACTCCATTGCTTGGTAGCTAATGCGCCCCCTAGAGTCGGCGAAATAAATTTCTTGCACAAGCTTGTTTGAAAATTCGTCAACATACTCCACTACAGACCAGCCCTGGTCGTATAAGTCGTTTAAGATTTGTTCGTGCCTTTCTGCCCCATCTTTCTCTTTAACAGATTCCGTCAAAGAAACTTTGCCGCCGTCTTTGTCCTTATACATCCAAGCCCTGCCCAGGTCTTCCTTCTGCAGGCTATTGCCCTCCAAAGAAGCAAAGCTTATTTCCCAACCCTCGCCTTGTTTGGCGTAAGCGGAAGTAATTTCGTCCAAAGAATTAAAATTAAAGCTGTTTTCTCCCTCTAAATTTTTTTCGGCAACTTGAAAATTTAGATTATCTTCTATCTCAGGATCTTTGTTTTCAGGAGAGGAGTTAGTAGGTATTTCTGTTTGCATAAAATTAAAAACCGCCCCAGGAAGGGACGGTAAAAAATTGTATTACTGTTTCCTGCTCGGGAGTTAACTTAAGTTTTATTTAGCGATCCGGCTTATCCGTCCTTTAGGACAGAATCACGGTTGCGGCACAGCGGAGGAATGTCACCTCGCTTCCCTAAATAAAACTTTTTTATTGTTAAGGACTTATCTGAATTCAGTTTAGTTGTTTAAAAATCAATTGTCAACATGCCGGGAATGCTTAGAGTGAAAATTTTATACACCAATTTTTAGGCATAATTTTAAAAAAATATGTGGATAAGCCAAAACAAAGAGCTTTGCGCTTAAAAATGCTTAATTTGTAAAAAATAGATGCTAAGATAGGTTTCACGCTTAATATTAAACTAATTTAACATTTAAATTACTATGAACATACTTTTTAAAAAGTTATATATTTAATAATATATGCTACATCAGTAGTTAAAGTATTATGTTCATTCAAATAATAAAAGATGGGCTAAAATTATTTACATAGCAAGTTCCGGCTTATTCAAAAAGAATATTGAACTATCTTGGCTATCCGAGATTTTAAATCGAATTGAGCTCATAAAATAAAATTACTTTTGACTTTTTGTTAACCTATAACTCCTAAAATATTCTTATAAAACTCAATTTATAAGTAAATTTAAAACAGTAATAAATTTTCAAAATTCAAGCTCAATATTTTAGTTTCATAATTTCTTACAATTTAACTAGATTATCCTTACATCTTACTGACAGGCTCTAATTTTAAATAATCATGTGGAACAAAATTGTTTTTAGTAGGTGATTTTTTCCTAGTTATTACCTTAAAGCTTTCCACTTAAAAATCGTCTGATATTAAGCTATATTTTAAGTTAAAAAATAAAATTCAGTTAAAAAATTTATTTACTAAACACATTTTTTGTGTTCTAAAAAATGAAACAAAAATTATTAAATAATATCTAAAGAAATGTGCTAAAAATGACTAAAAACTATTGACCATTTATACAAAAAATTTCTATAATTATATTAGGTAATTAAAATATATCGCTTATCCGATATTTGCCAAAAAGACACAAAAATAAAAGATAAATTTAAAACGCAAATTAAGGCAATGAAAAGAAAATAAACGGGACTTCAACTAAAAAAGTGGACCAAAAATCAGAAGAAAATTTTATATCCCTTGCTGACGCTAGCAAACAAACAGGCTACCACCAGGACTACCTGGGGTTTTTGTGCAGGACAGGCAAATTAAAGGGTTTTAAAATTGGAAGGAATTGGGTTACAACAAAGGAAGGCCTAGATAATTTTGTAAAAAATTATAAAAATGGAATAAGTGAGGCAATAGATGAAACAGGGCAAAAAATCCCGGTTCATGTAGAAGTGGAGAAGCCTCAAGGATTAGAGAAACAGAACAACCACAACACCGACGAAAAGCCGAAGCCCGACGGTTATGACGCCCCAAGCATTATGCCTGGTTTAACTCATCAGGTTCCGGACTTGCATCATTTGAGAAAGGACGTCCTGGAGGGTATTGAGCAGAGAGTTAAGTCGCTTAGCGGCGCTGTAAGAACAATAGAAAATAAAATTCTGGAGCAAGGGGAGTTACTGGAGGAAGAGCAGAAAATTTTGCAGGAGCAGAGAAAAGCGGTTGAGCAGCCAGCAGAGACTCCTGTCTTAGCTTTGGCCAGAGAGCCACTGGAAAAAAAGTTTTCTCCAGCCTTGGATATGGGCCACACGCTTGGGCAACCAGTCAAAAAACAAAACAGCGGGAGTACGGATTTAGGCCCCGTGTTATCGGCTGAAAAATTAAAACAACTATATTCCAGTTTCCAGAAAAACCCGCGCCTTAATTTAAGCACGCTGGCTGTTGTAGGAGCGCTTAGTATTTTAGGCTTCATTTCGTCCGTGTTTTGGAGTGACTTCACAGCTAACGATAAGATGGCGCAAAATGTTGCCGGCACACAAATTATTTACAGGACCAAGCTTGGCGGGACACCATCTCCGACCGGGCAAATTATTAATAACTTTGGCGACCGGACTATTAACCAGCTGCTCGGACTAAACCAGTCACAAGTCCTTTCCCTAATTGACAGCAAGCTTAGCCAATATTTGTCTGAAGGAAAATTTAAGGGCCAGACCGGAGCCCAGGGCCCGCAGGGCCCGGCCGGCGGCGGGAGTTCATTGATTGGCGGTCCGGCCGCTCCGGTGACAATTATTAATTCCAATCCTCAAACCGGCTTTGGCGGCGGCACGCTGATGGGAGTGACAATCTTTTCGGCAGACACCGCCAACATTGGCCATTTATCCGTAGGGGATTTGACAGCCGGCAACTGTCTGCAGGCCGGCTCCGGAGGCAGACTGACCACTACTTCGTTGCCTTGCGGCAGCGGCAGCGGCGGAGGCAGTGCTTCGGGAACCGCGGGTACTTTGCAATTTTCAGACGGCGCGGCGGGCCTTAACGCCAGTTCTTTATTATTTTGGGATAATTCCACAAGCCGTTTGGGAGTCGGAACTTCAACTCCCGCTGCCACACTTTCAGTCCAGGGCTCGGCTAGTGTTAATCCTTTGGTTATTTCTTCTTCTACGGGTTCCAGCTTGCTGACGCTTTCTCCCGGCGGCAACCTTACGCTCGCGGGTAACTTAACCGTTACAGGAACACTTGCCGTCAACTCTGCCACAACAACAATAAACGGCGCCACCTACTCGTGGCCATCGTCATTGCCTTTAGGCAACAGGATTTTGCAGAGCGATTCTTCCGGAAGCCTGACCTGGGTATCTGACCAGACCGGCGGGGGAGGCAGTGTCTCGGGAGGCCTTACAGGATTTGTTACCACCTGGGCTTCTTCCACAGGTTTGACTTACGGCAGGTTAATTGACAACGGCACAGTAGCCGGAGTCAACGCCACTTCCTCCACCATCACCTTTAACCTCCAGGGCTCTGGCGGAAGCAATGATATTTTTGATGTTTCTTCTTCCACCGGCATCTCTGTCTTAAGAGTCAGCAACAACCAAAGGGTGGGCATTGGTTCAAGTACTCCCAATGCTACTTTGGTGGTAGAAGGCACATCCACATCCCCAACTCTGGATGTCTTTAGGGTTGCTTCATCCAGCCACTCCGTACTCTTTGGAGTAGCCGCCAATGGCTCCACTACGTTTTCGTCTTTAACTACAGGCCCTGTTTATTCTACTTCCGGCGGCGGCCTCTACAACAATGGGACAACAGGCACTGGCATAACCGTACAGCAAACTTCTCCCACTTTAGTCACTCCCATACTCGGAGTGGCCTCGGGCACCTCTCTTTCCATCTCCGGCATCTTGTGGGGCAATGGACAGACTAATTTAACCACAGCATCCGCCACGGCTTTAACAGTTTCGGGCAATACAGTTTTGGCTTCCACAACTTTAACCGGCACGTTTTCAGCAACCGGTTCAACCACCCTGTCTTCTTTGGCATCCGGTTTGGTAAGATCAACCAGCGGGGGAGGTTTGTACATAGGCCTGGTTGCCAACGCCGACATCTTAAATTCCACCATCGACTTAGCCGCCAAGGTTACGGGCGTGTTGCCAGTTATCAACGGCGGCACAGGCACCACTTCCGCCCCCACTGTCACCGGCCAGTTGCTTATGGCCAACGGCGCTTCCTGGGGAGCCGGCAGTCTGGCCGCAGGCTCCAACATTACCATTACCACTTCCACCCCCGGCTTCATTACCATTGCTTCCACTGACCAGTTCCAGGGCACTGTTACCGGCAGCGGCGCTCCGGGCTTAGCGGCCCGCTGGACTTCGGCTTCCGCCCTTTCTACCGGTATTGTTTATGACAACGGCACAGTAGCCGGAGTCAACGCCACTTCCTCCACCATCACCTTTAACCTCCAGGGCTCTGGCGGAAGCAATGATATTTTTGATGTTTCTTCTTCCACCGGCATCTCTGTCTTAAGAGTCAGCAACAACCAAAGGGTGGGCATTGGTTCAAGTACTCCCAATGCTACTTTGGTGGTAGAAGGCACATCCACATCCCCAACTCTGGATGTCTTTAGGGTTGCTTCATCCAGCCACGCTGTTTTATTTAATGTCGGGGCTAATGGGAATGTGGGGATAGGGACGAGTACGCCAAACGCTTTGTTGGCTTTGCAGGGGACTGCCGGGTCCACGACTAATTTGTTTAATGTTACGTCTTCCACCCAGACTTCTCTATTCGTAGTCAGGTCAAACGGAAACGTAGGGGTTGGCACAACCACGGCCAATGCCTTGCTGGCCATCCAGGGAGCGTCCGCCCAGACTAGCGCTGTGTTTACGGTTTCTTCCTCTTCCGGCGCTTCTTTCTTTAACCTGGATGCCAACGGCTTTGGCTCTTTCCAGCCCACCGCTACTTCCACCACCGCCTATCTTTTTTACAACGCCGCCGGTTTGGCCCAAATGACTGTGGATACCACCAACGGCCGACTCCAGGTCGGCAACGGCGCCGGCACAGCCAGCCCGGTGCTGGTTGTTCTTGATGCCAAAAATACTTCCGGCGACCCCGCCGGAGTCAATGGCGCTATGTATTACAACAGCAATATGAATAAAATGCGTTGCTATGTGAACAGCACCTGGACCGATTGCGGCAGCAGGAGCAAAAATATGAACATATTGAATGCCAGCGTTTTACCGGATTCCTCGGGCAATGTTTATTTTGAGCCTTTTACCATTGTTGCTTCTTCGTCAGCTTTTTCAAACCCGTTCTTTAAACATGGCAACTTTTCTTTCCTGGATAGCACGACTAAAGACTGTTTGTATGGGCTGACTACTGTGCCCAAAGATTTGGCAACTTCAACCACGCCGACCTTTACTCCGGTTTGGACGGCCAGTTCCACCTCGGGAAATATAGTTTGGGAAATTGCTTACAGGGACGTGGGCGGGGACGACGCTACTGTGCTTAATAGCACAACCGCGCAGGTAACTGCTTCTACTACCGATGCCGCGCCCTCTGCTATATTCAATCGCCTGACTCCCAGCATTAACGCTTCTACTACAGTCTTAACCAGGGGCGACACTTTGGAATACCGCTTCTGCCGCGACGGCAGCGATTCCTCCGACACTATGAGCGCCACGGCCACCCTGCAATCATTATTGTTCAATTATGACAACTAAATTTTGTAAATTTTTAATAGCGCTTTTGTTGTTGGCTTTACCGGAGCAGGTTTTGGCTGCGCTGAACTTTGTAAGCGGCAGTACAGATAGGGTAGATTATGGCTCAGCGGCTGTGTTTGACAACATAGCAACTTCTACTCGGAATTCGCAACTGACAGCCATGGGTTGGGTGTATGCGACATCCTTTGCCGATGGACGTACGATAGTTTCTAAATTCAGAAATGGAAATTCCGGCTGGGTTTGTCGTCTCTTCGGAGCAACAGGCGATCTCAACTTTCAGATTTTTCGCACCGTTAACTTTACATATACTACTACCGATGCTCCGGTTGCCACAAATACATGGACATTTGTGGCTTGCGTGGCGGATCTGACAGCGACAAATGTCGGCCATATCTATACGGGAACTCTGACCTCGTTGGTAAAAGAACGATCATACTCGGGAACAGCAACAGCGGGTTCAGGTAATGTAACTGACGATTCAGCCCGTTCTCTATTTGCCGGGAATGGGGACCGAGCGGCTATCATAGATGGTTGGCCGGGGAGAGTTGCCTGGGTTGGCGTATGGGACAGAGCGCTTTCACTAGGCGAAGTCCGCGACCAGCAGTTCCACCCCCACAAAACTTCCGGCAACATCCTGTTCAGCCACCTGGGCTTTAACGGCACAGGCGCACAGGCGGATTGGTCAGGCTTTAAAAATAACGGAACGGTAACAGGCGCGACTCTGGCTCCGCATGTTCCTTTGGGCGCGCCGTTTACCGGGGCGTCCGCGGGTGAAAGCGAAGGCCTGGCTTATAATCCTTTTAAAATGGACAGGATGCTTGCAATAAGGGACAGTTTTGATTCAAGCCCCCTGGTCCTGGCCAGAAGGCTGAAATTTTATTTTTAAATCCTTTACTCTAAATTAAAATTAGAAAGGAAATTTTATGAGTAAGCTTATAAAAATTTTTACCGCTTCAATATTAATATCCGGCCTTGCTTTACCCATGGGAGTTTTGGCCCAGGAAACCCCCGCGGCCGAAGCGCCTGCCCCCGCACCGGAGTCAGATGCCCCCTCTATAATTATAGTGGAGCCTCAAAGCGCCCCTCCCCAGGAACAAAGCGCCCAGGAGGTTTTGGCTTCGCCGCAAAACGCGGCCAGCGGGCAAACCGCCAGCGGGTCGGAGGCGCTGACCGAGACTTTCAATCCCAACGGCGCTTTGGTGGATAATAGTTCCGTCCAATCCGCGGGCGACCCGGCGCCATCGGACCTGCCGGGACAAACCTTGCCTCCCGGAAATGAAAACGCTTCAGCGACTCCCATAGAAACTTCCACCAGCACTCCGCCGGTTATTGACTTGCCCAATAACCCTAATCCCCAGGCGCCTGTGCCCGCGCCTGTAGATCCGCCCGCCCAAGACCCCATGCCAAGCCCCCAGCCGCCGGCATTAGAACTTAGCCAGCCCGCTCCGGACCCAGCCTTATCCATAGCGGTAAAGAAAGAGAAATCTAAATTCGGCTTTAGACTGCTCGGCGGTTCCATTGCCGCCGCAAGAAATCCGGACTGGAAAAAACGCCTGGCGGATAGAAAAAGAGCCCAAAGTTCCCAGGCCGGACAGCCTGACTCCACGGACATTACCAACCTGCCAAATGCCGCTCCGGATGCTGAAAATGGGCTGAATATTTCCGGCGCCTGTGCGGATAAATATTTTGTTGTCTTGGTTTACGCTAACTCGCAAGACTACAACCAAAACCCCAGCTCTTATATTTACAACAAGGCCTTTGACTGCCTAAACGGGCAATATTTTTATTCCATAAAGGACTTGCCTGAAACCCTCCAGGGGGGCAACTATTACTTACTTATAGGCGGACAAGGCGACGTTGGTTCCTGGAAGCCCATAACCGCGCTTTTGCCAATTAACATTCAAAAACAGTAATATGCAAATGAACAATAAAATTGCCTATCCGGCCATAGCAGTAATAATTTTTATTTTTGCCGCTTTTGTCGGTGTACAGAAATATAATAAATCCACCGGCTTGCCCGCCGAGCTTTCACAGTGGCAGGCGGTGTTTTTGGAAAGCGGCGAGGTGTATTTTGGCAGTTTGGAAAAATATAACAGCAGGTTTTATAAGTTGAGCAATGTCTACTATTTAAAATACGGCAGCGCGCTGCAGCAGGACAGCAAACCCGCAGGAAACGCGCCGGAACAGAAACTCAACCTGATTAAGCTGGGAGGGGAGCTGCACGGCCCGGAAAATGTTATGTATATTGCCTCTGCCAAAGTTATGTTCATTGAAAATTTAAAAGACTCTTCCTCCGTAGTCCAGGCCATGAAAAAAACGCAGTAGGAATATAGGACTTATACGACCTATATGCCCAATAAGTCCTATATTCCTATCTAACTTATTATGACTAGTTTAATCGCCCCTCACGGCGGCTACAAAAATTTAAAATCGTTCCAAATGTCAGAAATTGTTTTTGATTTGACGTTTGAGTTTTGCCGTTGTTATGTGGATACGACAAATTCGTCCAATACGTCCTATCATCACAATCGGCAAGCTGATCAAATGTTGCAGGCAGCCCGTTCCGGCAAGCAAAACATTAGCGAAGGCAGTCAGACCAGCGGCACATCCAAACAATCGGAAATGCGTTTAGTTGATGTGGCGCGCGCAAGCTTGGAAGAACTGCTTACCGATTATAAAGACTTTTTACGGCTTAATAATTTGCCGCAATGGAGTAAAGACGATGCGCGTTCAATAGCAGTTCGTAAATTAGCTTACTTGCCCAATAGGACATATACGACCTATATGTCGTATATGTCCAATCCCCAATCCGCGGCCAATTGTTTGCTTTGCCTTATCAATCAAGCCAACTACCTTTTAGACCAACAACTCCGCGCGCTGGGTAAAGACTTGGTGGACAAAGGCGATTTTAAAGACCGCTATAAACAAATCCGAAAAGAAAAAATGCTTGACCAAGGCCCATCGCACGATGAATTTTTAAAACAGTTCGGTTTAAAACGCCTTGAAAACGGCCAAGTTGTTAAAGACGAATAAGACCAATAGGACGTATAAGTCCTATACGACCTATCCGTCCTATGAAACCCTATGACCTATAAGACTAATATGACATATAGGACGTATCCGTCCTATCAAGCCTATTGCTTCCTCCTCACCGCCTTTTTCCTATGCCTATTTTTTCCGGGCCTTGCGCGGGCTTCCGCCGGCATAGGCAGCTCTCCCGTTACCTCCCTGCAAAACGGCAAATTTTTACAATTCATCACTAGTGAGTGTTTCAACTGCCCTTGGCGCAGTCACCCTCATTAAGCCACCAGCTTTGCTAACTAAAGGACAAAGTTAAGTTGCCGCCTTAAGTTAAAATTATGCGCACAATCAAATTATTACAAACCGACCCCGGATTTACGTTAGTAGAGTTATTGGTGGTAATTTCTGTCATTGGCCTTTTGTCAAGCATTATGCTTGTAGCCTTTACCTCCCAGCGGGAAAAAGCCAGGCTGGCTGGGGCCAATTCTTTTGCCTCCCAGGTAGACCGCGTCCTGGGAGACCAAACTATTGGGTTGTGGGATTTTGACGAATGCTCGGGGCTGACTGCAATTGAACGTTCCAAGACCAGCCTTAACGCCAGCATGGGAGCCCCTCCTCCATGGTCGGTTGACACGCCGTCCGGCAAGGGCTGCTCGCTGGGCCTTGATGGAGTTCGTTCCGCGACTGTAAACAATAGTGCCAGCCTGGCCGCTACATCTGCCCTTACTATCTCGCTCTGGTTTAAATGGAACGCCAGCACAGGCGGCCAGTATCAAGCTTTGGCCAGCCGCTGGGGTAATTCCAACTCATACGCCCTGATATTTGATGACACTAACAACGAACTGGAATTTTGGGCGGCGGGGCTGGTGCCTAGTAATAACATTGCACGGCCCGTTTCCATAAAGGACAGCAAGTGGCACCACACCGCGGCGGTTTATGACGGCGAGTCTCTTGCTTTGTATTTGGACGGCCATCGGCTGGGGGCAAGCCTCGCGGCCACGGGGCTAATAAATGATAATAGCCAGTCCTTAAGAATTGGCGCTGACGGCACCATCACTTTTGGCGCGGCTAAGCTTAACGGGGTAATAGACAGCGTGCATCTTTTTGCCAAAGGTTTAATGGCGCAGGATGTTCGTCAGCTTTACCTGGCTGAAAAGCAAAAGTTTTTGTCTGTGGCCATGCAAAGTAAGCCTTAAGCCAGCCAACTTTTGCTAGATAGTGATATGGCCAAATTGACGACGTACGCATTTACAACCGCGTCCTCTCGGCCGGGGAAGTCCAACAATTTTATGATTTAGGGATATATTTAACCAGCTCCACCCTTACCCTTCCACGGCTGTTTACAATAGCTGGCATGTACAAAATGATTTTTCCAGGATAGTCCCTGCCAATTCATCTGATAACTCCCTGCCTGTGGGGGGGTGGTGGGGGAGAGGGTGAGGGGGTAGGGAAAATTTTTTTGTTGATTTTTTTCTTTACCTGTGCTATACTATATATAGCAGTTAGTTCTTCCTAAGAAGAAACAAAAATAAAAAAACAAATTAATAGTATTTAAATGGTCTTCCCGGGAGAGGGGAAGCAGTTTATAATGCTCAAAATCATTAATAAAAACCAATTATGGAGATAAGCAAAGAGTTTTCGCTAAAATCCACAGCCGCGATTTTAGCTGCTTTTGCCGTGGCGGCAGGAGTTTTTTTATTAATTAACCAGGCGCATGCCGATATTACCACCGGCCTGATAGGCTACTGGAATTTAGACGAGACTTCCGGCACCACAGCCTCCGACTCCTCGGGCAACGCCAACAACGGAAGCCTAACCAACGGCCCGGCCTGGACAACTTCAGGTAAAATCTCCGGCGGCCTGTCTTTTGACGGGGTTAATGACTACGTCTCGTTAGGTAATCCGGCCTCTCTTATCCCAGGAAATGCCATTACCATGTCAGCCTGGGCCTATTTTACCGACACTTCAGCCAACAGGTTTATCATTGCCAAAACCGATTCCGCCTACCCTTTAAACGATACATACATCCGCTACAAAACCGGCGGCAATATTGAGTGCGCCGTGGGTGGCACCAACCTGTCTGTTAATATGGGCATTACTACCGGCCAATGGTACCATTTTGCCTGCACCTATGACGGTTCAAACGTCAGATTATACAAAAACGGTTCCCTGTCAGGCACAGTGGCAAAGACAGGCGCCATAGCCGACGAGTTCGGCATAGGTTGGCTTATTGGAGCAAGGACGCCTGCGGCTCCGGCCGCCTTTATGAAAGGCACGCTGGATGAAGTCAGAATGTATAACCGTGACCTTTCGGCAAGCGATGTAACCCAGCTTTACAATTACAACGGC
>JAHFJJ010000011.1:0-29188 GCA_023245895.1 Candidatus Doudnabacteria bacterium | reverse complement strand
CGGACACCACCCCACCAGTCCTGTCTAATTGCGCGCCTTCCGGAAGCCTGTCTTCCACCACCACCCAGGCAACCCTGTCTGTGAGCACAGATGAAAGTTCCACCTGCAAATATGATGTTGCAAGCGGAGTTTCCTACGCTTCCATGCCTAATACTTTTTCTACAACAGGAGGCATATCACATTCAACTACTGTTACCGGACTGACTTCCGGCTCTTCCTATAATTATTACGTTCGATGTCAGGACGCTTCGGGCAATTCTAACAGCAGCGATTTTACAATCAGTTTTTCTGTGGCGGCTCCGTCTGACACCACGCCGCCCGTGCGTTCCAACGGAGCCCCGTCAGGAAACCTTGCCGCCGGGACTACAGTTGTCTTGCTGTCCCTTTCCACTGACGAAAACGCCAGCTGTAAATATGCCACTACAGCCGGAACATCTTATTCCTCAATGCCCAACACTTTTGGGGTTACCGGCACAACCACCCATTCCAGCATTGTTATGGGCTTGGCGGATGGCGCTACTTACAACTACTACGTCCGCTGCCAGGACGCCGCTTCAAACCCTAATACCAATGATTTTACGATAACTTTTTCTATAGACTCGGCCCAGGATACAACTCCTCCGGTCAGGAGCAACGGTTCTCCTTCCGGCGTTCTTTCTTCCACCACCACCCAGGCAACCCTGTATTTGAATACGGACGAAAGCGCGGCCTGCAAATACGCCACCAGCGCGGGAGTTTCTTATTCTTCCATGCCCAACACTTTCTCCACCACCGGAGGCACATCACACGCCACAACAGTCACCGGCCTTGCCAGCGGCTCGTCTTACAACTACTATGTCCGCTGCCAGGACGCGGCGCTAAACAGCAACACGACTGATTATGCCATAAGTTTTTCGGTTGCTTCGGCGGCACCGTCCACACTTATTGGCCATTGGAAACTGGATGACGCTTCAGGAACAACCGCAATAGACTCCTCGGGCAACGCCAACAACGGAAGCCTAACCAACGGTCCAAGCTGGACAAGCGGAAAAGTCAGCGGCGGACTGTCTTTTGACGGGGTTAATGACTACGTCTCACTCGGCAACCCGGCCTCGCTTATCCCCGGCAACGCCATTACCATGGCGGCCTGGGCATATTTTACCGACACTTCCGCCAACAGGTTTATCATCAGCAAAAATGATTCCGCCTATCCCTTAAATGATACTTACATAAGGTATAAAACCGGCGGCAGTATTGAGTGTGATATTGGCGGCAGCTTGTTGCTTGCCAACGCAGGCATAAACAGTGGCCAATGGTATCATTTTGCCTGCGCTTATGATGGTTCAAATATCAGGCTATATATCAACGGCTCTTTGGCAGGTACCCAGGCCAAAACCGGCTCCATCGCTGACGAAACCGGCATCGGTTGGCTGATAGGCGCCAGGACGCCGGCCAGCCCGGCCGCCTTTATGAAGGGCACGCTGGATGATGTTCGCATGTACAATGTAGGGCTGTCTTCAGCCCAAGTTACGGGTCTTTACAACATGGGCTTCCAGTGTTCGGACGGGTTAGACAATGACGGCGACACATTAATTGATTATCCCAACGACCCGGGCTGTTCGTCCGCGGCTGATGATACAGAATTAAATACCGACACCACCCCGCCCGTGCGTTCCAACGGTTCTCCTTCCGGCGTTCTTTCTTCCACCACCACCCAGGCAACCCTGTATTTGAATACGGACGAAAGCGCGGCCTGCAAATACGCCACCAGCGCGGGAGTTTCTTATTCTTCCATGCCCAACACTTTCTCCACCACCGGAGGCACATCACACGCCACAACAGTCACCGGCCTTGCCAGCGGCTCGTCTTACAACTACTATGTCCGCTGCCAGGACGCGGCGCTAAACAGCAACACGACTGATTATGCCATAAGTTTTTCGGTTGCTTCGGCGGCGCCTCGTTTCCAAACCGCCGGCAACTGGGCAGCTTTTGACCCAAGCGCCCATGGCGTGGGCGTAAACCCCAAGGGCCTTAGCGGCGGAGCTTATGACGGCAGCAGGTACGCCTACTTCCCCCAACACCACCTAAACGGCAATGAATTTATTCGCTTAGACACCACCGCGGCATTTAACGCCACTGGTTCCTGGGCCTCCTATGTTCCCAGCCTCATTGGTCCCGGTAACAGCTTTCTCGGCGCTGCTTACGACGGCAGGTATGTATATTTTGCGCCGAGCAATAATAATTCTACCGGTGAAGTCGTACGCTACGACACCACCGGCTCGTATACCTCGGCCGGTTCCTGGACAACATTCATCCCGGCTGCCAACGGCGTGGGAACCAGCCCGATAGGCTACTTTGGCATAATGTATGACGGCAGCAGATATGTTTATTTTTCTCCGGAAACAGGCGGCCCTGTCGGCGCGCACGGCGAAGTTATGAGGTACGACACCACCAGCTCCTTTACCTCGGCTTCCTCCTGGTCTACCTACGATGCCGGAGCCAACGGCGTGGGCACCGACCCCGACGGCTACAAGGGCATTATTAAATTCGGCAACTATATCTACTTTGTGCCGTATCACAACGGCACGGCAAGCCACGGTGAATTCCTGCGCTACAACTCCGGCGCTTCCTTTACGGCCAGCTCTTCCTGGGCCACTTACATTCCCCATAATGACGGGGTGGGAGCGGTAGGCAAGGGCTTTGAAGGAGCTGTTTCAGACGGCACTTACATTTACTTTGTGCCAAACTACGCCGGAGTCGGCAACAACGCCTATCACGGAGAAGTCATGCGCTATGACCCGGGCGCGCCCTTTGCCTCTTCCACTTCCTGGACAACCTTTGACCCTGGCGCCAATGGCCTGGGCGTAGATCCGGACGGCTACCACGGAGCCAGCTTTGACGGCAGGTATATTTACTTTGCCCCGGAAAACAGCGGCGGAGGGGTCATAAACGGGGAGGTTATGATGTACGACACAACTCTTCCTTTTGGCAGCGCCAACTCCTGGCTAATTTACAATCCCAGCGCTAACGGCGTGGGCACAAGCCCTAAAGGTTTTTCCATGTCGGTTTATGACGGCAAATATATTTACTTTATTCCTGATCGGAACCCTTCAGGCATACCGCATGGCGAGTTCTTGAGGTATGATACGGGCCATTAGGGCCTAATTGAAAATAGCGCTCTCTGCTTTTCAGAAATAACAAAACCCCGCCGCCTAAGTGGCGGGTTTTGTTATGTTAAAATATTTTTTCCAAATCATTTTCCACATTTATGTAGGGGGTACGGCCTTTTTTGGCCGTAAGCTTGCGGAAGACGGCAAGCGCGTTTATAATCAACTTATGGCCAGATTGTTTAATTCTTATAGCATCGCGATTTTAAAGTTTTTAGACGGGCAAAATAAGCCCGTGGTTTTAAGCGAGTTAAAATCGGAAGTCTCCCCCAAGCTTTCGTTCAAGGATTTTTATAACTATCTTTTCAGGCTGGCCGGACAGGAGCTTATTAGTAAAACCAATACCGCTGCCGAAATTACCCAGGAGGGCAAAAAGTTTTTGAGCCGCTTGGAGCCTAAAAAAGATGGCGTTTGGAAAATAGTAATTTTTGATATTCCGGAAAAGCACAAGTATGTCAGGACGGTCCTGCGGGCCAAACTCAAACAGCTGCATTTTAAAAAATGGCAGAACAGCATTTGGATTTCTCCTTACGCTTTGGACGGCGAAATTGAAAAAGAATTTTTGGACTTGGGTAAAAAGTTTTTTGTCCGGCTTATAAAAACATCGGATATTAATAACCTGGAAGATTTGGAAAAAATGTTTGAGTAGGCGTTTTATCATCTTACCAGTCTAACATTTTATCAATCTTATCTAACCTATTGATAAGATGTTAGTATGATAAAATGATGGAATGGTTTTTGCTTTTATATAAGGCTGATTTTAGCGTTTGGCTGTGTATAACTTTTAACTGAAAATTTTGATATAATTTTAAATAGAAAGCTTGTTATAGTCCAATGAAAAAAATATCTAAAATAAGCTTAATAATTTTATTTTTTACCCTGATTTTACCCAATCAGAGCGCTTTTGTTTCCGCTCGTTTTGCGCCAAGCTCCCCTAAGAAATTTTCAAAACCCGCATTGACAGTTAAGGTTGTTGAAATAAAACCTAATACACAAATAACAATTGCCGGTGTCAGTCGGCCTGCGGTTTTATCTCCCGCCTGCTCCGGTTCATATTCTGAAGCAGGGGACTTAGTGCAAAAAACTGCCCTGCTTAATTTAAACCAACCCGTTGCCTGCTTTGCCTTGCAGTCGCCAAGTTTAGCTTTGGCGCCATTCTTTGCCAAGCTTGAAGTCGCCGCTTTGGAGCAGCCGGGTCAAAATATTGTAGTGGCAGGTAACCGGCCTGCAATCGCCAGCCCTCAACTATCCCAGTCTCCCGCGCGGCAAACTTTTCCCATTCTGCCTTCGGCCGGGTTTGCGCTTATTTTCGCTGTTAGCTTAAGCCTAAAAAAGTTGGCAATCCGTCAATTAAAATTTCCAACAAATATAAAAATCCTGCTAACTTTAGCGCGCTTACAAATGTTCAGGTGCTGAAAGCCATCCTATCTTTAAACATTTTATAAAAATTAAACATACCGCATGTTAGTATGATAGGATTAAATTTTATGGGAAATGAAATAAGAATAAATAGGGCTCAGCCTACTCCACAGAAGGAAACTATGTCGCAAGCCGAAGAGGACCCGGCGGCGGTCCCGCAAACCAACCCAAATTCAAAAATGCCGTGGGTAATTTTGGGAGTTGTGGTTGTAGTTATAGCCGCGCTGAGTTTTCTGTTCAGGGCGCAGTTATTTAAAAACGCCGGTTATGGCGGAGCTGTCCAGTCTTCACCGGCCAAAGCTTCCGGCTATCAGGCAATATTCCTGACAAACGGCCAGGTTTACTTTGGAAAGATTTCCAACCCCAGCGGCGACTACGTGACTCTAAAGGATATCTACTACCTGCAGGTTGGCCCCCAGCAGGGCAGCGGGACAAACGCCCAGGGCGAACAGCCCCAGGCCCAGCAGTCAGTTTCTCTGGTTAAACTTGGAAATGAATTGCACGGTCCGGTTGACGAAATGCATATTTCCCGCTCCCAAGTTTTATTCTACGAAGACTTAAAGAGCGAAGGCAGTGTGGTTAAAGCCATAGATGCATACAAAGCCAACCCCAACGGAACTCCGCTGAAATAACTTCCATATACACAGATTAAAACAAATTAAATAGATAAAAATCCCTTCCTGATTTCGGGAAGGGATTTTTTGATCATGTAGTTGTTGTTTACTTTAAGCCTTGCACCATCTTGTCAAAAACCGCGGCGTGCTTGACCGCGAGTTCAGAAAGCATTTTTCGGTTTATAGTAATATTTTGTTTTTTCATCATGCCGGCAAATTTGCTCCAGGTGGTGCCATTTTCCCTTAAAGCCGCGTTGGCCCTAATAAGCCACAGGGCGCGGAAGTCGCGCTTCCTGTTCCTGCGGTCGCGGTAGGAATAAGTGTCCGCCTTAAGCAAGGCCTGCCTGGCATGGACAAAGTTGGTGGAGCGGCGGTTATCAAAGCCTTTAGCTCTTTTTAATAGGTTTTTTCTGCGCTTATGGGCGGCAACGCCGCGTTTTATTCTGGTCATAGGATATATGTCGTATAAGTCTTATAGGACCCATATGTCTTACTTATAAGGTATTACACTATTTAACTTCTGGTGTACTCTGCCAAGGTTTAAATCGCGTCTTTTATTTTTGGTAACTTTACCGGTAGAGCGGGAGTTAAAATGGCTTTGGCCGACCCTTCTGGCCATTAATTTTCCAGAGCCGGTTTTCCTTATCCGCTTAGCGGTTCCTTTGTGGGTTTTTACTTTGGGCATAGATTAATTTAAATGATTGATCATGATTGACCAAGAATGACATGATTGCCATAAATCTTGCTCAATCTTTTAATTCTTTTAAATCTTGTCAATTATTTTGCAGGTGCTATAGGCTTGCTCGGCGCTACTGTCAGGCTCCACGTCCCGCCCATTCTTTTTATAGGTACTTCAACCCTGAAAGGGCAAGTAATTATGCCTAAAAAAGTCTGGAGCTGTTTGTGGCCAAGTTCGCCGTAGGCTTGTTCGCGGCCGCGCATCCGGAGTTCTATCCTTACCAAATCGCCGTCGCCCAAAAATTCCATAACCTTTTTTGCCTTAATCAGCATGTCGTGCTGCGAAATGCGCATGGACAGCCAAATGGTCTTAACTTCGGTTTTTTTGGCCTTCTTTTTCTGCTGCTGCTCCATTTTTTTCTGCTGGTACTTGTATTTGGCGAAATCTATGAGCTTGGCAACAGGCGGGTTGGCAACAGGGGACACCTCTACCAAATCCAGGCCGTGCTGAAGGGCTAAAGCAAGGGCCTCCGAGGTTTTCATTACGCCTATCTGTTCTCCTTCTTCGTTAATAACGCGGAGTTCAGGCGCTTTAATTTGGTGGTTTAACTTTACTTTTAACACTAAGTTGTTTGATTTATTTTTAATTTAACCTCGCTAATTATAGCTAATATGGGGAAAATTGTCAAAGGGGATTTTTTTACGACAATATCCCAATATCGCGAAGCAAGTATCTTCCTACAGGATATTAGGATATTGCCTTGACAGCCTTTTTGTCTGCTGTTATCTTATATAAGATAATCCGATGAACATATTAAAAAATCGATTTTACCTCATAATTTTTAACCCCGCCCTTTAAAGGGAATGGGGTTATTTTTTTACCCACTTTAATTAATGTTTTAAATAGTGTAGTTGCTCCATTTATGGAGCCTGTAGCCAACAAGCCTGATAAATCAGGCAACTACATTCCAATAATATGCAGGCTAAATTAATTCTAAAAGATGGCACCGAATACTTGGGACAAAGCTTCGGCGCGGAAAAGCCCATGACCGGCGAAGTCGTTTTTGCCACCGGCATGGTAGGCTATCCCGAAAGCTTAACCGACCCTTCTTTCCGCGGGCAGATTTTGGTTTACACTTATCCGCTTATTGGCAACTACGGCGTGCCTGACAAAAAATTTTGGGAGTCAAGCCGTTTGCAAATTTCAGGATTAATAGTTTGCAATTATAATTCCACGCCTTCACACTACTCATCGCGGCAGACTTTATCGGAGTGGCTGAAAAAAGAAGGCGTACCTGGTTTGGAAATTAAAGATACCCGCGGGCTAACTTTAAAGTTAAGAGATCACGGCGTAATGTTGGGCAAAGTCGTTTTTGGAAAAAATGATATTGCCTTTGAAGACCCCAACCTCCGTAACCTCGTTGCCGAAGTTTCCATAAAAAAAGTTTATGAATCGGGCAAAGGAAAGAAAACCGTTGCCTTGATTGATTGCGGTGCCAAACGAAACATCGTTCGATGTTTAACATCGCGCGGTTTGAAAGTTATTGTAGTGCCATGGGATTATGATGTTTTAAAAATCCGTCAAAAAATATCAGCCGTAATTATTTCCAACGGGCCCGGGGATCCAACAATGGCAAGGGTCACCCTTGACACTGTCCGGAAGATTTTGGCCAAAAAAATCCCTATTTTGGGTATATGCTTGGGCAACCAGATTTTGACTTTAGCAGCCGGCGGCACGACCTACAAATTAAAATTCGGCCACCGCGGACAGAACCAGCCTTGTGTTTTGTCGGGAACCAAAAAAGCTTATCTTACCACCCAAAACCACGGCTTTGCGGTAGCTAAAATCCCGAATGGGTTTAAGGAATGGTTCTACAACGCGAACGATAACACCAACGAAGGCATTATTCATAAATCTTTGCCTGTTATGTCCGTGCAGTTCCACCCCGAGGCCGCACCCGGACCGACGGATACGGATTGGGTTTTTGATGAGTTTATTAACAAATTAAGATGATAAAATTTTAGAGGTAGCTATAGTTAAACCATAATAGCTACCCCAAGTTCAAGCCCGAGAGACCGTTATATGACGGGTCGGCAGTTCGGGTATCTGCCGAGTGGTCGTGTCGTTTGTTACTGTTAAGCGTGTGTCCAGGTCTTCAATCCAACTCAAAGGTCTTGATAGGACCAGGCAAACAATGACACCCAGGCGCCTGTCTTCCTTCAAGTAACAGGAACACTTAGTCTGGTTGATTCCGTTAACCTTAACAGTAACGTGTGTCCCAAGCGGTAATACGTCGTTAAAGCTCATTTCGCCTCCTATAAAAATAGAGATGATTAATATTAACAAATTTACAATATAAAAGGAATATATTAGAAACAATGAAGAGATATCGCAAAATTTTAGTCCTCGGCAGCGGCGCGTTAAAAATAGGCGAAGCCGGGGAGTTTGATTATTCGGGAAGCCAGGCTATAAAAGCCTTAAAAGAGGAAAAGATAAAAACCGTTTTGGTCAACCCTAACATTGCCACTTTCCAGACTTCCAAAACTTTGGCCGATGAAGTTTATTTTTTGCCTGTTAACGCTTACTTTGTGGAAAAAGTCATAAAGAAGGAAAAGCCGGACGGTATTTTCCTTTCTTTCGGCGGGCAGACGGCTTTGAATTGCGGACTTAAGCTGCAGGAAAAAGGCATACTTAAAAAATACGGAGTGAAAGTTTTAGGCAGTCCAATAAAATCCATTGAGCTGACCGAAGACCGCCAGTTTTTCGCCGACCATTTAAAATCAATTGGCATTCCGGTGCCGCCAAGCGGTTCAGCAACCGATTTAAATCAAGCGCAAAAAATTGTTAAAAAAATCAGCTTCCCCGTTATGGTTCGCGCGGCTTACGCTTTGGGCGGCCAGAAATCGGGAGTGGCGCATAACCAGAAGGAGTTAAAAGAAATTGTAGAAGGCGCTTTGGCCATAAGCCCGCAAGTGTTGATTGAAAAATACCTGCATCACTTTAAAGAAATAGAGTACGAAGTCGTGCGCGACCGTTTTAATAACACGGTTACGGTTTGCAATATGGAAAATTTTGACCCGTTGGGCATTCACACCGGCGACTCCATTGTAATTGCGCCGAGTCAGACTTTGACCAATGAGGAATATCACGGCTTGCGTGAGGCTTCAATAAAGATCGTTAAAAGTTTAAAGATAGTGGGGGAGTGTAATGTGCAGTATGCTTTAAATCCTAATCCCAAGAACGGAAAATTGGATTATTATGTTATTGAAGTTAACGCAAGACTGTCACGCTCATCGGCCTTGGCTTCAAAAGCCACGGGCTATCCTTTGGCTTATGTGGCCGCTAAACTGGCATTGGGGAAAAGTTTGCTCGAGGTAAAAAATAAGATTACCCAAGTGACGCAAAGTTTTTTTGAGCCGGCTTTGGACTATGTAGTAGTAAAAATGCCGCGCTGGGATTTGGAAAAATTTAAAGGCGCGGAAGAAAAAATTGGCAGCGCCATGAAGTCGGTAGGCGAAGTTATGGCAATTGGCCGAAGTTTTGAGGAAGCCGTGCAAAAAGCCGTTAGGATGCAGTCTGGCCATAATGAGAGCATTACGGACATCGATTTTAAAAATAAAGACGAAGTCAAACATTTTCTTGCGACGCCCACGCCAAAAAGGATTTTCGCAATTGGTGAGGCGTTAAAAGGCGGGATGTCTGTGAGGGCCATACGCAAGCTTACCGGAATTGATGAATGGTTTTTGTTTAGGTTGGAAAATATAGTAAAGGCGGAAACAAACTTTATCCGTCATTGCGAGGGAGTGCATCCGACCCAAGCAATCTTATCTCAAAAAAAGATTGTTTCGTCGTCCCGCAAGGATATGGCTCAAAGCGGGACTCCTCGCAATGACATACGTAGCTCAGATTTGCTGCGTCTTAAACAGCTTGGTTTTTCTGACAAAAAGATTGCGCAAATGTGCGGCAAAAAAGAATTGGAAATCCGGCAGATGAGGATTGAATTAAGCATCAAGCCTTCCATTTTCCAAATAGACACCTTGGCGGGTGAAGTGCCGGCCAAAACCAATTATTTGTACTTAACCTACCATGGCGGGCATAATGACGTGGCGCCTTTGGGCAAAAAAGCCGTAATGGTTTTGGGCAGCGGCCCTTACCATATTGGTTCAAGCGTGGAGTTTGACTGGTCATGCGTATACGCGGCTATGGCTTTAAAAAAGCACAAGAAGCAATCCATCATCATCAACTGCAACCCGGAAACCGTTTCCACTGACTACGATATGTCCGACCGTTTGTATTTTGAAAACCTTTCCTTTGAAACTGTGGCTGACATTTTTGAATTTGAAAAAGCCGACTCGTTAATAATTTCCGTAGGCGGCCAGCGGCCGAATAACTTGGCCAATAGGCTGGCAAAAGAAGGCTTTAAATTGTTGGGTACAGCTGCCCAAAATATTGACCGCGCCGAAGACAGGAACAAGTTTTCGGCCGCTTTAGACAAATTGGACATCCTCCAGCCTAAATGGCAAAGCTTTGCCAATATTAAGGACGCGGAAAAATTCGCGGAAAAAGCCGGTTACCCGGTTTTGGTTCGCCCCTCTTATGTGCTTTCCGGAAGCTGTATGAGCGTGTGCTACACGCCGGAGCAGTTAAAGGATTTTGTCTTAAAGGCCGGGCTGCTTAGTCCCGAATATCCTGTTACAATATCTAAGTTTATAGAGAACGCCAAGGAGCTGGAGTTTGACGCCGTGGCGCAGAACGGCAACCTTATTATTTATGCCATTTCCGAACACGTTGAAAACGCGGGCGTACACAGCGGCGACGCGACTATTGTTTACCCAACCCAAAGGGTTTACGCTTCCACCGAGTTCCAGATAAAAGAGATTTCCAAAAAAATTGCCAAAGAGCTAAAAGTTACCGGACCATTTAACATCCAGTTTTTGGTAAAAGACAACCGCCCTTACGTTATAGAGGTAAACTTGCGCGCTAGCCGAACTTTTCCTCTGCTTTCCAAAGCCCTGGACGCCAATTTTCCGGAAATGGCCGTGGACGCGTTTTTCGGCAAAGCCAAAAAGTTTGAGTACGAACACCCCAGCCATGTTGTGGTTAAAAGCCCGCAGTTTTCTTTTGCCAGGTTGAGCGGCGCAGACCCTGTGCTTAGGGTAGAAATGGCTTCCACCGGCGAGGTGGCCGCTTTTGGCAAAACTTACAACGAAGCGCTTTTAAAGTCCATACTTTCAGCCAATAATTTTGACTTCCAAAAAAAGGCAGTTTTGCTTTCCTTGGGAGGCGAGATTAACAAGGTGAAATTTTTGGAAGCGGCAGGCGCTCTTTTGGACTTAGGCTATAAAATTTTTGCTACGGACGCCACAGCCAATTTTTTGAAACAGCAGGGCATAGCCTGCCAGGCGGTAAAGAAAGCCTCGGAAAAATCTGCCAATGCCTTGGAGGTTATTTCGGACAAGGAAGTATCTTTCGTGGTTAATTTGAGCCAGCCCCGCTTTCGTCCTGTGGAAAGTCCGCTTAAGCGCCGCCTAACCAAGGGCTTTTACCTTCGCCGAGCGGCTGTAGACAACCAAATCTTGTTGTTTACGGATTTGCATTTGGCCCGCGCATTCGTTAAATCACTGGAGAACTACAGCATGGAAGATTTGGAGGTAAAATCTTACAAGCAATATTTTACCGGCTAAATACCAAACTATATGAATTTTTCTTTAGTATTTCGTTCTTTTCGTATTTAGTAGAGCACCCTTGACGGCTTTTTTTTAGCCTGCTATCTTATATTAGATAATCTAATGAACTCATTCATAAGCCCCTTCAGCTTAATAATTTTCAACCCCGCCCTGCTTTAGGGATTGGGGTTATTTTTTTATAGGGAATAATCCGACGAAGCTTTAGCGAAGTCGGATAGCAAGATTATTAAACACCAAAAATCCGCATGTACCAACCCTGGGACCTAAAATCGCAAATGCTGGAAGCCATTGCCCAAAAAGGCGGCTTTGTTAACTGTCACGCGCATATAGACAAAGCTTATTTTATTAGCCGTGAAGGCCTGGACAAAGCCATGCTGGACATGGAATATAAATGGCGGGGGAGTGATGATATAAAAAAAGCATCGTCGCAGGAGCAAACGCAAGCCAGGATTAGGACCGCCCTGGACGTGATGGTTAAGCAGGGTGTAAAGCTTATGGCAACTTTTGTTGATGCCTACGATGCGGTTGGCCATAAGGCAATAGACGCCATGCTCAAAGTAAGAGAAGAGTATAAAGATAAAATTACCATATTGACCCTTCCCCAGCCATTAGGAGGATTGGTAGATAAGGAAGCGCGCGAGCTTTTTGAAGCCATTGCCGCAAAGTGCGACATTATGGGGGGGTTGCCCTCCAAAGACCGGCCGAATGACGATGCCAACATGGATATTATGTTTGGCATTGCCAAAAATTTGAATAAGCCTATCCACGTCCATATTGACCAGGAAAATAATCCCAATGAGCGCGACACGGAAAAATTAGTCGCTGCGACAATCAAACATGGCTATGAAGGCAGGGTAGTGGCGGTGCATGCCGTCTCAACATCAGCGCAGCCCGCGGCGTACAGAAAGGAACTCTACAAAAAAATGGCAGCAGCCGGAATTGCGGCGGCCGTATGCCCGGTAGAAGTTATTAATATGAGGCAGCTGGACCAGTACAACGCCCCGGTACACAATTCTATTGCTAACGTGCCGGAAATGCTGGAAGCGGGGGTCGTGGTCGGATTGGGTACAGATAACATTTCGGATTTTTACGGGCCCTTTAATGACGGCGACATGTGGTTTGAATTGCGCATGCTTATGGAAGCCTGCCGTTATTATGATTTTGAAAAATTGGTTGATGTGGCTACAGTCAACGGCAAAAAACTTTTATCAATTAAGTAAATTAGATAAGATCCAAGAATCAAGTTCCCAAGATCCAAGTAAATTCCAAAGTTTAAAGATTTAAATTTTAAAATTTGATTCTTTTTTGGTTCTTGTATTCTTGAACCTTGGTTCTTTAACCAAAAATTAATTTATTAATTTTCACCTATGGCTAAACTTTGGCAGACTAAATCCACAAAACTCCATCCTTTGGTGGAAAAATACACGGTAGGCAATGACTACATACTGGACGTAAGGCTTTTGCCTTTTGACCTGGAGGCCAGCCGGGCCCACGCCCAGGCGCTGGTTAAGGCAAAAGTTTTAAAGCCCATGGAGTTCCAAAAACTTTCCAAAGCTTTGAATGAAATTTTAAAGCTCTATAAACAGGGCAAATTCCCAATAAAACAGTCGGACGAGGACTGCCATACGGCCATAGAAAATTACCTGGTGGAAAAACTGGGGGACTTAGGCAAAAAAATCCACACCGGCCGCTCCCGCAACGACCAGGTGCTGGTGGCCACCCGCTTGTATACCAGGAAAAAAATTAAACAAATCAGCGCGGAACTTATTAAAACCCAAAAAGTTTTTTTAGGTTTAGCAAAAAAGTACGAATTTTTGCCTATGCCCGGTTACACTCATACCCGCAGGGCCATGCCGTCGTCGGTCGGGCACTGGGCGGCCGCCTATTTGGAAGAATTAATTAACGACCATAAACTGCTTGAAACCGCTTACTGGCTGAATGACCAAAATCCGCTTGGCGCCGCCGCCGGCTTTGGCGTTAACCTGCCTTTGGACCGAAATCTTACCACCAAACTAATGGGCTTTAAGCGCCTGCAGACAAATTCTTTATATGCCGTAAACAGCAGGGGCAGTACCGAAAGCTATATTTTGTCCGTCCTGACCAAAGTAATGATGACTTTAGGCAGGCTGTCAACGGAAATGATATGGTTTACCACGCCGGAATTTAATTATTTTTTCCTGCCCTGGGAATTTACCACCGGCTCTTCCATAATGCCGCAAAAAAGGAACCCGGATATTTTTGAAATTATGAGAAGCAATGTAAACGTAATTGTGGCTTTGCAGACCCAGGTTAAAGATATATCAAAAAGCTTAATTAGCGGCTACAACCGCGATACCCAGCTGACCAAAGAGCCATTAATTAAGGGCTTGGGGATTACCCGAAGGAGTTTGGAAGTCTGTGCCCTGGTGATGTCTAAAATAAAACCCAATCGCGAGGTTTTAATGAAATCTTTAGCGCCGGAATTTTTTGCCGTGCACGAAGCCAACCGTTTGGTTAAGGAAGGGATGCCTTTTAGGGACGCTTACCAGCATGTTAAGGAAAATTTGCACAAAATAAAAGTCGGCAGCCCTGTTAAGGCAATTAAGGAAGTGGTGTCCATTGGCGGGCCCGGCAATTTACAGCTTAATAAGTATAAGATAGATAAGCCTTTGTAAAGTTATGCCTAATTAACAAGGGGAATCCTTGCGCAGCGCAAGGATTCCCCTTGTTTCAATCCTGTACATCCGTAAACACGTTTACGTTTTCTATATTATGCCAGGCCAGGGCAGGAATTTTAATAAATTCGCCCTGGTTTCTTATTACGCAATCAAGCTTTTCTTTTTTGTCCTGTCCGCAGACCAGGGCAAAGGCAAAGTTAATTTGTTTTAAAAAGGTAAGCGTTGCTGTAACCCTTTCCTTGTATGGATTTTTGTTTCCCGCGTCGTAAGCTTTTACCCAGGGCTTGCTTTCAAACAGGTTGTTGAACTTTTCGCTATTTTCCGGAAAGGGCATAACGCCTGCGGTGTGCCCGTCAGGGCCCATTCCTAATGTAGCTATAATCAAACCCATAGGGTTTTCCTCACGCCATTTATGTAAATTTTCTTCCCAGCGTTTTGCCAAAGTTTCCATGGTATCTTCCTTGCGGGCAAGCGTGCCGAAAAAGTGTGCCTCAGAATCCAGCGCGTCTTTGTAAAATTCAGTTTTTTGAAGCTGTAAAAAATTATTTATTGCCGGGTCCTGGCTAAAGCGTTCATCCAGTACAGAAATAGTTAAGTTAGGGCCAAGCGTGGTCTTACCCACGTAATCCAAAATCGCAAAAGCCGACCCGCCGGAAACCATTAGAAGTACAGGCTTTGTTTTGTTTTCTATAAGAAACTGGTTTAAATGCTCGCCGGCTTCCGCCGCGGCGCTTTGTCTGTCTGTTTGGCGGAAAATTTTGAATCCATTTTGCATAAAAGCATTCTACCCGATATTTAAATAAATTTAAAGTGATTTATGTTATAATCAGTTAAAGTAGGATTTTGTTGCGTTTCAAAGGAGGATAAGGCCATGCAAATATTTTTGAGTTTGATGTTGTTGGGCTTGTTGCAGTCCAGTCCGTTGGTTGGTAATTCCAGGGCGACAGGAAACATGGTGGGCCCGAACGGCACTCCTGTGGGTTATGACGTTACAGTTATTAGCCAGGCAAGGCAACAAGGGGCAGAATGGGTATTTAGCGTTGAGGCGACCAACCGTTCAGCAGTTACCCTTACCTTGCTGTTATCAACGCCAAAGAAAGGTTGCGCCAACGAGCATCTGCTACGTTCTTTACCTGACCCTGTTGATGTACGTTGCTACATTGCGCTCAAGTTGGAACCGGGCAAATCCGCGCAATCAGTTATTACCGCGACCAAAGCCTCAATGCCTGTAAAAAGCAACCGCTCCTATGACCTCTTTCTGAATTCCGACAGTTTGGGCGGGAGCGCACTGCCTCTTTACTGGCCTGACGACCAACTCGATTAGCCTAAGCCTGACTCAACATTAACGGCAAGGCCGTCACAATCTAAAATCGCCCTGCCAGAAAAGCAGGGCGGTTCTTTTTAAGTTAAAAGAAACAATAATGCCGGCGGAAACCCACAAGGGGCTTCGGCCGGCGTTCTGGCCTTACACTTAGTCACTGATGCTTGATAAACCGTCAAGCCGCTTGCACGACTTGCTGCAATTCATCATAAAATCTGTGGTCTAAATTTATGCCAATGTTTTGCCAATTGAAGGCGGAAGCCTGGCGAACTGGGTCTTCACCCACGAGGCCAAAAAGCGCCCCGGCCATTTCCGCAAAGTGATGTTCATCGCAGCCGATGTGGACGGTAAAATAGGCTTCCCATCCTGCCCTAGTTTGAGGAAAGAGGCTTTCAAACCAGGCAATAATCCTTGAGTATTCGGGCGGAGTGAAAAGTTCTACTTGGGTTATGAAGCTGAGCGCGGCGACGGGGTCTTCACCTGAACAGACAGCAGTAACGCTGTCTAGGATATTTGCTGTGCTGGTATTCAGGCGTGCCTGTTCGTACTCCTTTATAGAAACACCCACAGCGTTTAAAGCTCCCTTGAAAAGTTCAAAGTGAGCTGCGTTAGCGTTGCCTCCTCCCAATTCATCATGCAGGTTTTCCTGAATAACAGGGTGGCAGGCCCTAGGAATACGGGGATTTTGAAGCATCGCTTTGAGGTATTTGGGGTATTGCGCTTCAAATGGGCCTGCTTGCATAAGCCAGGCCTTCACCATACAGGCTGTCGGTTTGTTACGAAAGTAAGGATGCTTCCAAACCTCCGCGTTATCAGATCGCCGTTTAAACTCGTCCACAAACGCTACTGAGTTGCTAAACACAAGTCCTCCTTCTACATTTCTGTAGTCCTTTCAGTGTCTGATTATCCCTAGTATGGGGATTAACTTAATTTTACCATCAAACTTAAAATTTCCAAAAAAATTTATATATATAAACAAACCCGCAAATTTGGGGATTTGCGGGTTTGGGGGGTACACCATGGCTGGCCGAGATTTATCCAGTCGGATTTTGGCAGGTTAGCGGGTGGAGGGTGCGGGCAGGATTAAATTTTTGGGCAGTCGGCAGGCTATTGTGGTCCTGCTTTTGGTTTTGCGGACTACGCACCTCACAGCGTGGGTACTAAGCTGGGACATAATAATTTCCCCAAAGGCTTTGCGCGCGCATTGCAGGATTGCCTCCTTAAAGGGAATGGTTTTTTTACCGATTAAGCTTCGCCGCGCTACTACGCTGCCGTTTTGTAACAGGATTACCTGTGTGTTTTCCATTTGCCTGAGAAGCTTTCCCCATTTTCTCATTTTATTTCTCCTTACTTCGCTCAATGAGTTGGCGCGCTGGGCGGGGTTGGCCGATTGCTGAAAATTGCCAAAAGAAAGAAGGTTGCGGCCATAAGCCAAGCATTCATTAATCCTCCTTGCGGGGTATGTTCAAGCCCGCGGGTAGGGGTTGGAAGTTAATCCAACCTCCTACCCGCGGGCTCTATTCGTCACCGTCGTCATCGTCAGAGGAGTTTTGCCAATAGCCAAGTATGGCTTTTGGCAAGGCGGGGCGGGCTGCCGGGCTTTTAGACTGCTCTTTCAAGCTGGGGCTTTCGGAAAAATCGTACACAAACATATTTTTATACCTTAATTATCTCTAGAACCTGTCTGAAAAATAATTTTGAAGGCGAAACTGCAGAATTTCGAGCAGATTGGCCTAAATAAATTTTGATGTTTAACCTTAGTTAAGCGGTCCGCCTCAGGCGGATTAGGGCAAGATGCCGAAATTATGCAGTTTCGGCCAAAAGGATTTTTAAGATAGGTTATAGTTAAATAATATATATTTTTAAATAATTTTACTATTTTTTATTTATATACTAATATATAGGCATATAGATATAAGCTAAATATAAAAGTTTATGGAAACAAGGAAAATCCAAAGCATTGGCGGAAGCAGCTTTTCGCTGGTTTTGCCGAAAAAATGGGTAGAAGGCCAACATTTAAAAGACAAGGACGAAGTAGCCATAGACGAGCAAAAGTCAGGGCGTCTGGTTTTAACCCCCATGGCAAAAAAGGTTTTCCACAGGAAGAAAGTTTCCATTGCCGCCTTGGAAGGGGAGGAGCTTTACCGAGAAGTCATTGTGCTTTATATTTTGGGCCTGGAAGAAGTTGAGCTGACTGCCCAGCCCATTAGCCGACAGCAAAAACTGGTTATTAGGGGCGTTATGCAAAAGCTGGCCGGCATGGAAATAATAGAGGAGTCTTCAACTTCCGTTTTGCTTAGGAATTTTTTGGACCCCAAAAAGTTTTCTTTCGCCGAATACTTAAGCAAGATTTTTTTAATGTCCAGGCTTATGTTTACAGATTCTATAAACGCTTTTTTGCGCCATAATAAGGATTTGGCCCTGGACGTAATTGAGCGCGATTTTGAGGTGGATAAAATTACCTTTTTAATTTCCCGCATGAAGCATTCGCTCATGCTGGGTTCGGTTTCGGAAGAGGAGTTAGATGCCGGCTTAGTTGAGGCCGACTACTATGATAACATAGCCAAACAACTGGAAAGAATAGCCGACCATGCTGTAAAAATAGCGGGTTTGGCCCGAGCGGCGGCTATGCCAAAAAACGCAAAAATGGAAAAAGTTCTGCAAACCGGCTCTGACAGGATTATTTATTTTTTAGAGGAAGCCGAGAGGTTTGCCAAAGCGGTTGATAAAAAAACTGCCAACAAGGTTTTGCTGGAAATTTCCAAAAGTTCTCCGCATACTGAGCCGGCTTACGCGGAAATAGCAAAAATTGGCCACGGGCCCGGACTTATTTTAAGCGACAGCTTAGACCGCATTAGCGGCTACATTGTAAATATGGCCGAACATACCTTGGCGCAGGCGGCGTTGAAGGTGGATTAATGTTTATTATAAAAATGAAAAGCCCGTAAACCGATGTTATTTTCAGTTTACGGGCGGTAAAAGCGCCGGCCGTTAGGCGCGCGTTTTGCTTTGTTTGGCAGTTTTGCCGGTAATGTGGGCCACAACGGCTTCGGAAAAGATTATGTCGGCTTCCAGGAAAATTTCCGACATCGCGTTTCTTTTCCGCTCCCGCAGCAGGTGTTGTCGGTTCAAATGAACCTGCATTTGGCTGACGGTTTCATTGTTGACGGCTGTGATATTTACCGGCTGTTGTTCCGCCCGGCTAAGCTCCCCCGCGATGCCTAAAAATTCCAGCACACGTTTAGCCAATGGCGACGTGACTGTGATATCCGCAATGGGCACCCGCTTTAAAGCTTCCTCAAGCGCGGCCATGAAATCTTCCAGTCTGGCTTCTCTTCTTGATTGCATTTTGTCCTCTTTTCTTGTTGAACTTGCTTAAAATACTATACAAATTCATACCCGTATGGTAAACTAATTTTGAAGATAAAATATATGTTAAGGTTTTATCTTTTATTTAAGCCAATTTAGTATCATCTTATTCGTAAAAAATAATTGACAATGCATAACAACCTTTTAGCCTGGCTTTTGGATTCGGGTTTGGACGAGCAGAGGGCCAATATTTATTTAGCGGCTTTGAATTTGGGCGAAGCCACAGCCAAACAAATATCGGATATCGTGGGTATTCGCCGTACCGCGGTTTACGACAATTTGCGGGTTTTGGAAAGCAAAGGCTATGTAAAAGCCGTAAGGGAAGGCAAACGGCAGGTGTTTGTGCCGCTCCACCCTAACGAACTTTATAAAAAATTTGAAAGCCATAAACAGCAGTTAAAAGATTTACTGCCGGATTTTTTGGCTTTGTACGCGCAAAAAGACATTAAACCTTTTACCCAGCTGTTCCAGGGGCACTATGCCGGCAGGGAAGTTTATGAAGATATTTTAAGGGTAGCGGAAAAAGAATACGTTTATTTTTCCCCTCCTGAGCTGACTTTGCAGGTTATCGAGAGAAAATTTATGGAAGATTGGGTTAAGCGCCGCGTGGCCAAAGGCATACGCAGCCGGTCTTTGAGGGTCAAAGCCAAAGTCGTGCCTAACGCTCCCATTTTTAACAACGAAACAGAATATTTGCGCCAGGTCCGCTATCTTCACGGCCATGTAGATTTAAAAGCCGCGATATATATTTACGGCAACAACATAGGCGTCATATCCACAAAAAAAGAAGGCAGCGCCTTTATAATTTATTCGCCGGACTTGGCTTTTAGCCTGCGGCAGGTATTTGAGTTTATGTGGCAAATTTCTACCCGCTCTTAAGACGCGCGTCCAGCACAAAACATCCCCGTCATTTTGGTGGCGGGGATGTTTTAATATATGCAAGTTAACTTAAGTCTTCTTTACTTATCTTGATTCTCGAGTTTTACCGCCGCTTCCGGAGTGGAAACGGTTTTACCCATAACCAAGAGCTTGGCAATACCCATGGCAATGAGCCAGTAAACCAGCATGGCAAGGACAGTCGTCCATTCAAAAATACTGCCTTCAACCCGGGTAATTTTAAAGACATTTAAAAAGGGAGCCGCGAACGGCTGGCTAATGCCGTAAATAAAGCCCGTAAAGCCGGCCGCGGGGTTGGCGCCAAAGAGCTTAAGCAGGAAGCGGAAAGCCAATACCGCTTCAAGCAGGCCTAAAATATACCAAACAATTTGCGTGCCGCGGTAAAGCGGTTTGGTGCTGGGGGAGTTATATGAGTCCATCCCGTTAGAAGTTGGCATATTTTTTTAAGTTTAATTTATTAAATTTTTAAATCTAAGGTTCCTTCCTGACATAATTAACGTTTCGTTAAACAAACTTGTTTCAGCTAAGCCAGGATTTATAAATTCCGATTTTTTTGTTTAAGTATCGTTGTCCCAAAGTTATAAGATTATAACCAGTTGCTTATCTATTAAAGGACTTCTTTAATAATAGACTGGGCAATCCGGTTGTCGCCCCTAAGCTTTAAGTAGGCTTTCTGTCCCAGTTTTTCTTTTTCCAGAATTCCTCCCTGTTCCAAAATTTTAAGGTGTTGGGAGGCCAGGGGAATGGATATATCCAAAATTTTTGCTATATCGCTAACAATGAGCTTGGGATACTTGGTTAGTGTTTGAAAAATGCAGTAACGGTTAGTGTCGGCGAGTATTTTAAAAATTGCCCTTTGTTCAGCGCCGTTAAAGTCTTTGCGGATCTTTGCTATTTGTTTGTCCGTAAGTATGTAAGTTTTCATATAATACGCGGCTACTTTTTAAGTAGTTAATTATTTAATTTAACAAGTGGCTTAAGCGTACTCTCTATTATGGTTTGTGTATATAGTAAGGCAGAGAGAGTTATGCACTTGTTATCAACCTTTTGGTTTCTTATTATATAATTTAAGCAATTAAACAGTTAATTAATTGCTTAACTCCGCAACTAAACGCTTCTTAAGGCTTAACTCAGGCTGATATGTTATAGTACAGGCATTTTACTATATACATTAGCGGTAATTGAGCTTATGCTTAAGAGGTGTTTATTATTTATTCTGTGGACTGAGAAAACAAGGTTTACAGCGAAAGGAAGTTTATGAACGACGATACAAAACCTGCAACGCCCCCTCCGGCCACTACAGCGTCAGCGGACACAAAGCCAGCCGACCAAAAACCGGCAGCCCCTGTTGCTAAGTAACTGGGAAGTGGGTGAACTAGAGCGCTCAAGGGCCCCGTTATAATAGGAGGGTTTAACGGGGCCTTGCCTTTAATATTTTTGGCAGCGGACAAGATTATTTTTTAAACAGACACGATTATGGATATTTTTTTTGAAATTTTTTTTGGCGTCTACGCCGGCTGGATAACTTCCAACCGGATGCATTCTTTGGGTTTTAGCGTTATATTAGGTATACTCGGCGCCATATCCGCAAGTTTTATTTTGGAGTCCTTAGACCTGCCCGGAGTTTATGGTTACAATATGTACAGTTTTTTTGTAGCCGTAACCGGAGCCGCCGCCTGCATCCACCTTGGCCGCCTGCTTATGGCCGCCCCTTTGTTTAAGGACAATGCCAAACTTGGGTTAATAGCAGGCGTGCCGATTTTAAAACCAATATAAGAGAAGCTGCCATGCAAAAACCGGGATTTTCCAAATTACAAGTTGTGTTGGACATTTTAGGCGTTATTTTGCTTGTAGCGGTTTTTTTGGTTATTAAAAATGCCTCGGTAAAAATTCCGGCTTCTTTGCTCCTGCAAGTCCCGTTTAGCCCGCAGGCTCCTACCGACAACTGGAGCCGCAACGAAGACTGCGAAGAAACCAGCATCACCATGGCCAACGCTTTTTTAACAGGCAACACACAAAATGAGCTCCCCGCGGCTGTCGCGCAAGCGGCAATAAACAAACTTAAGAAATGGGAAGGCGTTAACTTGGGCTACAATGCCAACACCGGCGCCGACGCTACTACCCAAATGGCCCAGGGCGCCCTGGGCTTAAAAGTTACGCAAATTCAAAATTACACGCAAGAAGATTTAAAAAAAGCCCTGGTTAAAAACCATCCCGTCCTTCTGCCTATTAATGCCAAGCTTTTAGGCAGTCCCCAATATTTTAACAACGGCCCGACTTACCACGTTATAGTGGTTAGGGGATTTAGGGGGGATGTTTTTATAGTCAACGACCCCGGCACCAACAACGGCAACGGCAACGAGTACACATTTGAGGTTTTAAAAAACGCGGCCGCGGACTGGAACCAGACAATTAAGAAGATGGACCCAACCAGGAAAATTGCTCTTATAGTAGGTAAATAACAGTTGATTAAAAAGAAGCTTTGTAGTACCATTTGTTCATAAAAGATTCCAGTTGTTTCGATAAGGAGGAAACCACAAATGTGCGACTATTCACTGCATGGTATTGAGAATCGCCTAGCACAAGAAGGCGAGATTCTGGTACTCCATCGTTTCTATTCAGGTTCCAAAGGGCTTACATCGCCCAAGTACCTAAAACCAACGGTAGCCGGCACCGGCATCCTGGCGGCTATTAAGAAGATGTTAGCGGCTCATATCCAGCCTTGTGCCGTTTGCATTCCCGATGGCGCGCGCCTCGTCCTGCACGGCATTGAACCGGACCTTCGTCGCGCCCACGGCCTTGCCTCGGTAGAGCCGGTAACTTTCCGCCAGCTGTCGGCCAACGACTACGCCTACCGCGACGCTGTGGAGTTTAGGACCGGACTCAAAGTACGGTTACAGGACCTCCAACTCGGCCAGCAGTTTGAAGTGCTTTCGCTTTCGGGCGAAACGGTGGATTTGGAAGTTGCCGAATCCGGCCAAACCGTAAGCGCTTCCGCACGCTAAAACCCAGCCCACCAGCGGCCTTCTCGAAACTCGAGAAGGCCGTCTTATTATTTACATACATTGACCATCATCCCGTTGAGGTTTAAAATTAAATTACCTCGCGCGAAAATATAGCGTGGGGTAAAATAGGAGGAAAAAGTGAAAGCATATACCGATCTCGCGGACTGGAAAGGGCAATTCACGGCCGAGCGCTCCCTGCAACGCCGAATAGGGATGCTCCATTCCCTGTTTGACCCCGGGGAGTTTGAACAGCTCACTTGGGGCGTGGATACGCCCAAAATCGCAGAAGCCTTACTCTGGGCAACCTGGGCAGCAAGCCTGGATAAGCACCTGACAACCAAAGCCATCCAGATGCTGCTTACGCGCATCTACCAGATCCCTGTATTTTTAGAGGGAATGGATGAACAAGTCATTGAAACCGTCAAACTTGTTGGGAGGGTTAAGTTAAACGTCAACTGGGAAATCCAAACCGCGATTTTCGAGAAGGAGGTGGAAAGTTTTCTGCATAGAATTACCACGCTATCCGTATTACAGCCGGATGAGGCAGAGAAAGTAGGCGACGTAGTTTACACCATAGTTGCGTACGACTTGCACGACCTGCTGCTTCGTCCTCCTTGGCTGGGAAACGCGTGGGTAATAAAGGTGCTTAGGGGCAAACTGCGGCGCTATGGAGCGCCTTTGTCACAGTTGATGAAGGCCATGTCGACAGACATACATGCCCGGCACTTAGCCATCCATCTGGCGGCCAACGGGGAGCTGGATGAGGTTTGGCTAAGTAAAGCCATCGCCTAAAAACGCCAACGCGGGCGGGATTGTTGTGGACTATATAAGATTCCACGCTTCCCGCCTTTTATTTTTTTGTAGATACAAAAAAATCAAGGCGACACAAACAAAACCTAAGTTTTGTAGTGTCGCCTTGTTAGTAGGTGCCGATTTAACGGTTGCAAATTGGAATTTGCCAGTGCTCCCTGAACCTAAGGATTTAGCAACTTCAATTTTAGGGCTTGAAGCACTTGCTTCGGTCGGAGCCCTGTTCGTCTGGATATCTGTTTGATCATCGGAATTGTGACTGTCCGGTTGGCATGGTCAAGAACATAATTGCGGCATTTTGGGCATACTTTCACATGCGCCGCAACCCTGGTGACCTCGCGGGTTCGACCGCTCGCTTTTAACTCGCCCGTGACAAACTCTGGCAAAAAAGGACGCACATCAACGCAACCCCTGCCCGATTTCTGTGGCATGGTTCCTCCTGTCTGAACAGTGAAGATTTGGATTTGGAGGAATTATAGTATAATTTTGTAAAAAAGTCAATAACATGTTTCAATACATCGGAAGTATTGGAAAACTTTTTAGCTATTTAATAAAAAGGTATTTTTTCTTTATTTAATATAAACCTAGTTTAAAATCCGACTCTATTTGAAACCTAACTTTTAGCAATAGCCGCCAAAGTTTTTAGTTCGGCCATTACCTTCTTAAGGTGACTGTCTCCGGGTTCAATTTCCAGGGCTTTGTTGCAGGCTCCAATAGCTTTTTTGTACTGCCCCAGGTTTTTATAGGCCCTTGCAATGCCCTGGTGTATGTCAGCATCATGCGCGTCTTTTTGGCTTGCCAGCTTAAGCACTTCAATAGCTTCTAAGTTTTTGTCGCGGTTGCCCAGCATAAAGCCCGTGCTAATTAATTCCTGCAGTTCCAGCCCCACATTCGGCGGCAAAACTTTGAGCGGCTTATTTTTCCAGTATTCTTTTTTTACAAAAAAAGTCATACCTTCATTTTTTGGGTTATTGGCAAAAGCAACAACGTCGGCAGGCGTGATATTTGTATTATCCGATTTCTTGCCTTCAATTTTTTCAGCAGTCAGCTCTTCATTCTCCGGTGCGGGTTTTTCTTTGCCGTCCTGCATATCTTGCCACACAATCCTGCCATCACTGGTAGCTAAAATTAAAAAAACGTGGCTCCCTATATGGCCGACTAAGTATTTTATGCCCACTTCGTCCAAAAGCCTGCCGCCAAGCAGCGAAGCCCCGACGCAATTCATTTGTTTTTTCTCCAAAATTTCAGCCGCGTGGCAAATTTCGCGGTTGTAAGTATATTCGCTAATAGCCTGTTGAAAAGATTTTGCAACTTCTTCTTCTCTTTTACCAAGAGCAAGGACGTCTCCGTTTGCCCTTAAAGCATCTAGCTCTAATTTAAGTTTAGGAAGGTTAAGCCTGTCAATTAATTTTGTTTCGCTATTTTTAGGATCCTTGAGTTCTTCCATAAACCTCTTAGTTCCCTCACGAAACGCAGCGTCGTACTTATCCATCTTTTCTTCAGGAGTTAAGTTATCCATTGTGTACGAACCGGGGTTAGCACAGCCAATTAACCTGCACCACTCTTCAAAACCGGACTGCGCCACCAATTGTTCAGCGGTACTGTTAAGTTCCGCCCAAGCAGTATTCTGTTCGGGCTCTTTAGGCGCTTGCCATTCGGCTTGGGATTGTCTAAAATCTTGGTTATCTTTCATAGAATTCATTATATCATTTTGGCTAATAAAAATATCCTTATTAACTAAAATCCAATAAAATAAGGCCTTTTTTAAAGATGATATTGACAATAAGGATAAAAAGTGATATAATTGTAAGTTAGCGACAGGGGCAATTTTATCGGTGCTATTATATAAAACTACTGTCCCTTCTAAGTTCATAAATCTATATTGTGAGTTTGGAAGGGAGTAATTTTTGCAAAATGTATTAGGAGGAATGTATGTCAAATGCTACTGTTGACGTTGAAAAGCCGAATCCGGTCAGGAGCAATTATTTTGAGCGCGTTATCTGCCAAATGGAAAAGGGAGGCTACCAACTCTTTTCCCAGGTAGCCATAGACAGCAACGATTGCCCGTACCATGTGCCGGCAACTTACGCGCGCGACACGCGACTGTTCTTTCGGCTTCCGGAAAAGAAGCTGATTGTCAAACTCGTTTTTAACGAGTCAGACTACCACACCCCAGGCAAGCTGGATTGCTACTGGACCATTCGGTTGTATCCGGTCTTCAAGTCCTATGCAAAGCTTTTCGACATGACCTACAGATCCGAAATGGCTCTGGATTTGGAAGACAAAGACCCAACGGATAACATCCCGCTTTTTCGCAAAGCAGTTAACCTTCCGGGGTTCCGCAATCGCCACAACTATACCTGGGAACAGCAAGGTAGTTATGGCGTTCTGCCGCTGGATCCGGAACAGATGGTCAGAAGCCTTGTCCGCGCCCTGTATCCGGCAACCAGGTACATTGCTTTCGGGCAATTTAAAGAGTTGCAGGTTACGGACTTCCCTCCGCATTACACCTTCCCGGGTTCCCCAAAAATTTTCTGGGAACGTTTTGACAACGAGGCATTCAGCCAGATTGTCATTCGGCCCTGGGGGAGCGAGCGGTAGGGTAGTTAACATCCCGCATTTGGCCCTTACACGCCCGGCGTTTCTTTTGGATCCGCCGGGTTTTTGTTATGTAAATTTGTGAATAAAAAAAATGACCCGCCCCGCCTTTGGTAAGGTTAGGGGTGGGTCATCGTTGTGGTTGCATGCTGGCTAGCAAACGCGGAGCTAGCGGCTCTCGTCCCACTTGCGGAATTTCTCCGCTTGTAGGGCCCATACTTCGCCGTGTAGTCCGTGGATGTTTTCGGGGTTCATCTTACTGCCGTCGGCGGGAAAAAGCGTTACGAGTTCGTTCGTCACCGGCGAATTAAACGCTATTCGCCCGTTGCCGATGTCGGAAGGGAAGTAAATGTTCAGCCCTGCCTCATAGTCCAAATTGCTTTGGTTGTCCCAATCCTCACTCCTGCCTTTCTCGCCGCCAAACGGGCCGCCGCGATTCTTGGCGAACCAAGCGAACTTTATGAGCAGATTGCCTTCTTCCACTCTCACTTCAGCAATTTCGCCTCGGTAGAGGTAGTCTTCAACCTGGTTTTGAATCTCGGCCTCGCCTCCCACAAAACTGGCAAGGCTTTCCGTTGTAACCTTCATTTTATGGCCTCCTTATTTTTAGTCCAAAAGGACATATTAAAGTAACATATTTTGACAGCGATGTCTACACAGTGGGCATACCTACCCAATTGGAACAAGCTTTAACGTTTCAGATAAGTAATCATTGGGTGAACTGAATATTTCCGGTGAGGAAAATCTGACAAAATAATGTGAGTCCAAAAACCCCTCGTGTAACATCCCGGCCGAGTGTCATGCCTACGGCAGATCTACCGAAGGTATGACAGCCGAGAGCCGGGATCCACTATATAAGCCAAGTTCTGGATCCCGGATATTTTTACAGCCCTAAAAATTCCGGGATGGCATAGGTTTTTGGACTTACCGTAAAATGGGTATACCTAGTCAAATGGAACAGGCTTTAGGGACTTTAGTAAGTAATCATAAACTATTGACAAAATTATGAAAATATGCTAAAATATAAGGTAATGTTTAGCCTGTAAAACCCTTTAAAGTCCGTCAAAATTGGCGGTTTTTAAAGGGGTCGGATTGTAAAATCTGATTACCACATGGGCTGACGACTGGCCTAAAAATTTAGTCGTTGCGCAGAAATGCGTTATAAGGAGGACAGAAAATGTTTACCCTTATTGTTAGGTCTTTTCCCTTGGACGAAAAAAAACAAGCCAGGGAAATCAAAATGCTCCAAACGGCCCTTTTTGATGACCACCATTTCCTGGGCGGAAAAGAAGACCCCGAGGATGGCAAAGTTCGTGTCTGGGGCCGAAAGGATTGGGAGAATCTCTTGGGAGATCAAAGTGTTATTGGCCACATTGTGGCTGACTTGCCTTACACTCTTTTCCAGGAGATAAGTATTTCCCAGACCATGGGCATGGAAATGACTGAGGAGCGGATTTTTTCATCGGCCTATAATTACAAGGACCCTGATAACGGTTTTGAGATCGTCACTACTCCCAACGGATTGGGAAGGTGGCATACTCGGCTCACTATTTTTGAGCGTGCCGTTAGGACTGGCGGTGGTGTGAGCAGTCACTTCCACGTTCTTAAAAAGTTCGAGGAAGTCCTAACGCCCTTGCTTGAGTTTTATGCCATTTACAAGCTCGCCAGCCAGGTGATTGCCTTGGCCAACGATTTTCAGTCCGGAGCAAACCCGGGCGGAATCAAGGGAGCCATGAAAAAGGCAGAGAGAATCAAACTCATCTGCCGAGGAGGAGTGACCTTTACAGGATAGGGGATAACAAACAGAAACCGCGGGAGCCTTTTGGCGCCCGCGGTTTTCTTTTTTATATCAGCATTAAAAAAGTTTGAATTCCAAATTTTGTTATTTAATGAATAAATAAAAAACGCCCGCAAGGTCTTAACCTTAGACGGGCGCATGGCGCTAAACCCCCAGAGGAGGTTATTGTTTTTTTGTAGACTTGCGGCTGCCATTCGTTTGGACCGGCCAGGCCTGCGCGAACATGACTTTTAGGCCGCCGTATACATCGTTCCCCTTGTTGAGGTCAGCCAACCTCTCAAGAAATGCAATAACCATTTCAGCCGGGATAACCCTGTCTTTGTAGTAAGGGTTCCGGCTGTTGTAGAAGTCTTTCTGCAGGCTAGTAACCCTATTCAGCCGCGACAGCGCTTCGCTGGCTTTTCTTAAATTGTAGCCTGAATCGGTTTGTGTGGGCAAAAACGGTCCAACGGCCTCGGGCTGACGGGCTTTTTGGATTGCCTCTTCAATGCGGTTCCCGTATGGCAAGTGGGCTTCGCGGGATACCCGTTCGACAATTTCGTGCAACAAAGCATCCAGGTGGCCAATGGTCTTGGTCAGCGCCGTGTTTTGGTCATCCAATCTTTCCACCATATCCGTCAGGTTTTCAACCGTCGAATGGAGCTGGCGGTTTTCTTCCAGCGCAACTTGGTGTCCGGCTTTCTCCCTTGCCAGCTCAATTGCCTGCCGTCCGAAATTGGCTTCGACTATTTTTCCAATCTTGCGCTCTTTTGCCATTCGCCCGCCAATGGCGGCTTTTACAACCTTTATGTTTTCCTCCGGGCTGTTGCCTACAGGTAGTGTTACTACCAGAATCGGAACCTTCATATTAGTTCTCCTTGATATTGTCTTTGTGGACACATAAAAATACCACATTGCTGTGGTATTGTCAACAGTAAATTACAGATTTGGACGTATTTTGGTAAAAGTCCATTACAATGAATAGATTATCGGATTCTTTGGGCTCCCTTAGTTAGCTGACCCCGCATCGGGGTGCGGGACAAGCTTATCAGCTGTTATTTTACGGACAAATAAAAACGCCCGAAAGATTTGAATCTTTAACGGGCGCGGGTTTTTAAAAACCAGGGGTCAGGATAAGATTTCCACTTTTTCCAAACCTTCCGCGAGCAGCATAGCGCATTCGCCGGCATCGAACCCTTGATGCACTAT
>JAHFJJ010000010.1 GCA_023245895.1 Candidatus Doudnabacteria bacterium | reverse complement strand
AAGGGATTTTTAGGTTTTTGTCAACTTGTTCACAGGAGTCCCAAAAACCCTTAGTGTGCCATCCCGGCCGATCCGCCTCAGGCGGACGAGAGCCGGGATCCAGATGTATGGTTTGTTCTGGATCCCGGATAATTTTTCGGATGCACTCAAAATTTCCGGGATGACAAGGGTTTTTGGTTTGGACGATACTGTTGACAAAATTTTAAGTTTGTGATATAATTTTAGGTTACTTTTGTAACCGGCAGTAAAGCCGCGCAAATCCGGGAAACAAACCCGTAAAAATAAAAATCAAAAACTTCAGAAAACTTCAGAGGAGAAAAGAAATGAAAGTCGTAAGTTCGGCTCGAAAACTCCGTTTCCGCCCGGCCGCCGGTGCCCCAGTGGTTGCGTTCCCCGAGGGGGCGAATATCAGCAACTATGGGGTCAATAACAACACGCCAACAATCGTGGTGTGCAACGGCACCGAGAATCCCCCTTCGTGGCAGGGTGTTGACCACGAGAGTGGTGTCGTACTCGTTAATTTGGTTCCCGAAGACATCGCCAATGAGGCGTTGGACATCTTCGCCGAAGACGAGACGATTGAATCGCTCAACGACGCCCTGAACTTTCTGGTCGAGCAAGGATGCAAGGACCAGTATACGTCGCCAAATGAATTTCAGCCGAAGCTTTCCCCCGCCGGGCGCATGCTCGACGAGTGGAACGGGATCGTCAAACGGGACGACCGCGATTTGATCGAGATCTGGCGCACGGGCGACGACATTTACGTCACGCACGAAAAGCAACCCAAACTCATGCATCCTGACATCTTGTTGCAGACCTATCGGAACGTCGACGGGTCTCAGATCGACCTTGCATCCATTCCTGAAAACAGCTAGCTCGCGGCCATCTACGGATGGCGGCGAGCAAAAGGAGGGCTCTGCGTAACAAGCTTTACGCGGGGAACTCTAAACGAATGAGTTTAGTACGGCCCAAGGGCTGTGCGAAAACTCTTCGCCGCCGTCCGTAAGGACGGCAACAAAAAAGCCGCTATCAATACCTTTCGGGCTGACGATAGCGGCTTTTCTCATGGCCTGAATTAGAACTAGATGGGCACCTCTCGGTACTTCAACAGAATTTTATAGAGGGTGCCCATATCAGCTATTTTTCCGGCATAGGAAATTATGGTTTGCTTAAATTATACTTGTCGAATTTAGTAGTATCTACTTTATAAATATAGTCTTGGTGTAACAAAATATTGAAAATTTTGGGAATAAAATAAGGGCACGCAACAGTTGTCGCGTGCCCTTTGAGCTTGTAAAACTTTTCATTGGACAGTCTTTTGCTGTCCTTTTCCTCCTGTTAATTTGTCCGGCTCGGCCTAAACGAAGCTACCGCTGCCTGCCGGATCGGGTGTTGCCATTTGCTGGGCGAGCGGTACGTTGGCCGTGATTTTGCCCTGCGACGCCCTTATGAACGTGCTGGACATTTTCACGCCAATCATATCCCGGATTTCATCGCCGTCGCTGGGGAAGGTCTCCACCAGGTTTTCGGAAAGACCCATGCCAACGTCGTCGTTGCCGAACTGGCCCATGTTGGCATGTGTGTTGCCGTGGGCAATGGCATTTATGGCCTTGGCCAGGCGCTTGTCCTCCGTTCCACAGCCTACGGCCCGGAAAACTTCCAGCTCAAAGGCTTTCTGTTCATCCGCAGCCATGCCGTGCCAGGAACGGCCGACAAGGGTGGCGACTGCTTCCAGCATTTCCGGATCGCATATCCCAAAGAACATGCCGGTCCAGTTTTCTTGCAGGCGCCTGCGCTTAATAATGCTACGCAAGTGCATAAGGTCGTCTTTTGTCGAATTGTTATCGAAGCCGTCGCCAACGCCAATGATGACCTGGCGGACATCCACGCCCAGGCTTTCTTCTACGCTTTTGGCCATCAGGTCGCAGGAAGCGACTGCCTGCAGATAGGCTTTATAGAGCGCCGTGCTTCCGCTAGGCTTGTAAGCGGCCTCGGCCAGTTCAGGCATACAGCGGGCGTGCCCCTCCACCATGGACATGAAAGGGTCGGGAGTGCCGAATGGGTTCCATTCAGCAACACCATGGTTGAAAAAAAGAACCGCGAGCTGCATTTTGCGCCGCTCGGTGCTCTTCATGACCGCAGTGCGGAATAGTCGGACGCCTTCCACTACGGCCAGCTTTTTTTTCTCCAGGCTGCCGGAGCGGTCAATGACAATGGCGCCGACAATGGCTTCGCCTTCGGAGCTTTGGGCGGTGGCCGCGCTTTGCGCTACCACAGTAGGTAGCGCGCTGGCGGCAACGCCCGCGGTAATGGCTTGGGCCAAGTCGGCCTCATCGCCATCGTAAAAGGGAACTACGACGGAGTGTGCGTTCATCAATGGTCTCCTTTCTACAGTACGTCGTACAGGTTGAAGGTGTTGGTTGTTTCGACGCGCATGCCTTTGGCCTTGAGAGCCTCGAGGTCTTTTGCCCCTTGCTCTTCGGTGCCAATAATGGCGTTGGAGGTATCATCCAAAAACACCATGCGCTGAATGACTTCGTTGCGGCCGCTCTTTTCTGCGTGTTCCGCGCCCTGTTGCATGGTGCGGATAACGCAGTTGAATTTTGCCTGCCCGGAGTAGACAATCAGGTCGTACGGGGCAATTCCCTGGTCGGGGAAGCCGTCGAACAACTGAAGAACGTTGAAGGTGGGTTGCGCGTTTTCGTCATCCGCAATCTCAAATTCCGGACCATGGACCCCAAAGAATTCAGTGCGCCATGTAAGGCCTTTGGGAAAGAACAGCGGCTCTGCTTCCAGCCAACCGCGCATGAAGTGGTGGTTATATGCGCCTGCCATGACCGCTGGGTCCAACGAAGAACCAAACGTAAACCTGTGGCAGTGCATATTCCACAACCAGACTTCTTTGAGCTTGTTGACGTATTCCCACATCTCGTCAATCATTTTACGGTCTGTGGTAATGGGCCGGAAGTCGCCTTTGGGGTTATGTTCAGGGTGCCAGACATGCTCCGGCTTGAGGATGGGGAAAGGAATTTGCGGGTTGGTAAGGAACGGCGTGGGATGAGCTCCGACCGGCAAACCGAAACGGTTGTTTGGCCGTGCCTGGTAGTGGTGCATGTCGAACCGCGCGGTGAAGGGGTGGAAGTCGATGGTAAAGGCGTGCGTGGTAATGTGCGCGGCGTTGCGGAAGTCGTATTCCAGTGACTTACGTGTTCCGTTCCACGCGTTGTTAACCGAAAGGTTGCCGCCCATAATGGTCGCGAGCTCGGCCATTTGGACCGGAGCGTCGTAGAACACCAGGGTGTTGGGCCCTTCGGTCCACCACTTGGGGTATTCGGTCGCCGGCTTCAGGAAGGAGGGGATGTAACGCGTGACTTTTCCCGACTTGGGGTCGCAGACAGTCAGAGGCCAGGTAAATCCCGGCTGTTCGTCCACGTGCAGTCGGCAAACCCGGACTTTGTCGCTGCAGGCCTTGCGGACTCCTCTGGCCGAAGCGATGCGGTAGGATTCTTGCTGAATGAGGTTCGGGTTGGGTTGGTAGAACGGATTGGCAATAATGCTTTCGTCGTACCAGCCCGGGATTTCACATGCCCCGTTTTTTACGGTCGCGGAATTTTTCATGGTCGGTGCTCCTTTGGTTGTTGCGGTCGTTGGTAACTGAACGTTGAGGTCGATGATCCGATGATCTCCGAGATCGGAAATTTTTTCTGGGCTGCGGCAGATGTATTCCATAACTGCTTGCTGCCCTGTTGCATTTGTGGTGTAGCCGTCGCCGGAAAACTGTTCGCGAAGGTGGACGGTGAAGTAAAGGAACGCGCGGACAGAAAAAGCGTCGCGGGCGCTGGACAGAAAACGTTCGTAAGTCATGAACCGCTTGTCCTGGTTGCCGGTTTCTTCCACCTCGAGAAAAGCGCTTCTGTCTTTGCTTTTGGGAACCGGAAAACCGCGAGAAATTGCTTGCGAGTTCCAGGTTTCCCAAAGCGTGGTTTTTAGCGCCGGTAGTGCCCGGCGGACGTTTGAAGCAATGGCGGGATATATTTCCGCCACTAATTCAGCGACATTTGGCCAGGTTGCCAACTTCACGGCTCCCCCCTCTGGAAAAACGACCATTTTGAACTGGAAGCCGTCGTTAACTTTTCCTTCAAGGTAAGCCGCGTTGTAGCATGCCACGTCCAGCATGACGCCGTAGTGGGTTTTGCCAATGGCCTCATGCATGCCGTCCGGCCCAAACATCATTACAATCTTTCTGTTTGGGTCGTCCGTCAGTTTTTCGAAGTCTTTTGGTTTTTTACCTCGGATTGCCCGGCCGGCAACCGCGAAAGGTTTGGCCGGCGGAGTTCCGCTTTGAAAGTGAGATACGTACTTATCAAGCATCGCTGTTTCTCTCCTTCTACTTTGCTTTCAGAATCGAGACTTTACTGTTAGTAACTGCGACAATGGTTCCCTTGCCGACCAGGTACAGCTTGGTGCCTGCCGCGACGAACTGTTCGGTGCCGGGTAAGGTTTTTGGATCCTCGCCCAGTTTCCACCGCACAATCCCTTCATCGGAAGCAAACAAGAGTACGCCGGAAAGGTATGCCGCCTGGTCAATTGGTTCTTCATCGTAGCGCGAACTCGAAAGTTTTTTGCTCGCGATGTCGAAATGGTCGACCAGCGTGGCAATTTTGCCGCGCGTGGACTCCACAATCCGTAATACAACAACGGAGGAAGAGTCGGAAACTGCGTACTGGCGCACAATCCGTTCATTGCTGCGCAAGCCCTGGACTTCCAGCTTGTGCCGGAAGTTGCCTTGCAGCAACGTCCACTCGTAGCGGCCGTTGACCAAGGTCATAATTACCAGTCCGGTCATTGTGGCTTGGTACCACGTGGCCCCAGACGGAACTTGGGCGGGTACCGGACGGAAGCCCCAAATACCACCTGCATTCTGCCAGGCCATAATGCTTGAGCCGACGCCGCGATAAACATGGGCGCCAACAGAAAAAATGGGCTTCGACAAAAAGTTGGTAGTAGTGGTTTTGCTGGCAACTTGTCCGGTTGCGGATTGGAGGATGGTTAAAGAATCCGCGTCAGCCACGGCAGTAAAAGCCGGGCCGAGCTTGACTTCGTAATCCCTGTTGGGGTCGAGAATGAGGGCTTGTTCCTGCTGAAGCTTAACTTGGCCGTCGAGTGCGCACTTGAAATGCACGAACTTGTTGCCTTGGCGGACAATCAGCAGAATGTCTTCGTTGTCTAGCGCGCTGGCCGCAATCGCGAACTTGCTTTGGAAAATTACCGTCCGTTCAATCTTGGCAGTAGAAATAACTTGCTGCACAAAGACCACTTTCTTGCAAAACGGACAGCTCTTCCTGGCATGCTCTTGGCTGCAGGCCGGGCAGCGTTGGAAGGCCATGCCTAGCACCCATTCCGGCATTGGGCCTTGCGCTCGTTTTTTAGTCACAAGCACTTCGGCCAAATGGCTCAGAACTTCGTCGGGCATAATGACAATCGGGAGGGACTGGCCCACGGGTTCGGCGCGTTGGTCGAATATTGAAACACCGGCCAATACGCGCTCCATGGTATTTTTGTAGGTCTGCTTCATCTCATTAAACCACTTGCCTTTGCCGCGAAACGGATGGCCGCCGCGCGTTAAGGCTGTGACAAAATGGATGTAGTAAGACCACCAGTCGTCTTCGGGAAGGAAAGGCATTGCGCCATGAGACAGGTCTATGTTAGCCAGCCGCGGCGCGCCGTAGTCACGATGTATCTCAATGCCGTTAAAGCCGGGAATTTGGTATGAATCCGCATCCCCGCCAATTACCGACCCGAGGTTTGACAGCGTGAACTGGGCATTGCCCGGGTTAAAGTCGCAAATCACGAGGTTGGCCTTATGGACAGACAGCACAAACTCGCGGAGTCCGCGCATTACAGCCAAGGCTTTGGTTGGGCTAAACAGGTTGGCGGCCCAAAAACTCTCGGAATACATTTCACCGAGAGGAATGTAGCCGCGGGGAAAGAGGTCCATGGCAAAACCCAAAAATTCGCTGCCGGTGTCCGAGTAGGCCGGTTGCCGCGGCGGATAAATGGCGTCGGGCAGTTGCATGCTGGTCATGAGCGGGATTTTTTTGGCCCGAATAGGCCGCATGGGTTCCTTTTCGGGATCGTTGTATTGGTAAATTTTCACCGCCACATCTTTGCCCGAAACCCGCGCCCTGTAAACATCGGCCATAGAGCCGCGGCCTAACAGATCTGTCAGGCGGACTCGTTCGTTACCGACTTGCACCGTTGTCATTGAACACCTCCCTTTCTACAAAAATGCCGGAAAGGTCGTCGGTAACCAACACTACCCCTGAGGGTGTAATTGGGTTCTTAACCAGCCTTCGGGCCAGGTTATTGACTTCTTCAGGCCGATACAACTGCCAGGCCTCTTCCGGCGTCAGGTTGGGTTTGGTTGGTTTTGCCTGGGCGCGGCTGTTGTTTTGGTCTAACAGCCATGACTCAAAAGCCGATAAATTCCACAGGCCAAACGGATGGGTTTGTGTAAGGTCCCAGTTCCAACCGTCGCTGGTAAATGCCGCGCGGCTAAAGCCCGCCGGCACTCTAACGGTTTTGACTTGCAGGTCTTCGGCCGGTCCCGGATATTGGTCTAAGGCGAAATCGTAGGCGAAGTACGGCGGCATGTTGTTATAGTCGAACACAGTAACTGCGCCGTCCACACTAACTCTGCCGTCGCCGCGCACTAAAATTATTCCGCCTTCATCTTCGTGCACCAGGCCGGCTAGTAAAGTTGCTTGATACAACTCCTCAATGGCCAGGTACATGAACGCGTCCGCGTGCAAATTAGCAGGCGGGGCTTTTGTTGCTTTAGGCAAAAACCAAAAGGCCGGCTCAGTGGAGCGGCCCAGTCTTTGCAAATACTGTTTGCCGAAGGGGAATGCGGCGATTTTTGAGTACAGGAATTTCTTCATCATTGCTGAAAAGAAGTCCGGTACTTTGTCCATCGGCAGCCCTTCAAACACACTTTGCATCAGAATCTGGACCGCGGCGTGCACAAGGTTGCCTGCGCCTACTTCGCTTAAGCGCGCCGCAGAACAGCCGTCCGCAATGGCTCCGACAATCCATTTGCCATAACGGACGTAAAACACCTGGTCCTGGCGGTTTATCCTTCTTCGGTAATGGGTCGGGCCGGGCATTGCCGCCGAACCTACCCATACTCTGTCTTGCATGTTCAACGTCTCCCTTCAACCGAATTTTACTACTACAACAGTTTCCTAAAAACAGTGAAGCTAAAACACTAAACGAATTGTCAAAGAACTTCCTGCCCAACTAAAACATAAGGCAAGAGAGCTGGGGCCAGTTTTAGCCCCAATTCCCTTGTCTTTTGTCTATAAATATTGCTTTGGTTTGACCGCTAATAATAGCCAAAAGCGCTATTTTTGTCAACGAGGCGGAAAGGGCGTTTTTAACACTAACTACAGGGGTTTTAGGGGGTTGTTTAAGGTTCATATGACAGTATATTTTAATTAGTGTAATACACACACTAACTTACGGATAAAAAATTTTAAATGACTTTAACTTGCTGGGGGCTTGTATGGACAAAGCTGTAAAGCATGGCCGGGCGGTTGGCCTGGCCGGTTTGCTTTTTGGACAGCTTTTTAAGCATATGCAGAGAGAGGATTTTTTTCCTAAAATTCCTTTTGTCGAACTTTTTGCTTAAAATTATTTCATAAATTTTTTGCAGTTCGCTTAGGGTGAATTCTTTGGGCAGAAGGCTGTAAATTATGTTGCTGTGCTCCAGCTTGTTTTTTAGGCAGGCAACGGCTTTGGCAATTATTTCTTGGTGGTCGTAGGCCAGCTTGGGAAGTTTTTTTGCGTCAAACCAGCTAACGTCTTTATATTCACTAGTGGTTTTTAGGCTCAAACCTTCTTTGGAAATTAGGGCAAAGTAGGCGACAGATACCACCCGGCCAAAAGGGTCCCTGTCTATTTCCCCAAAAGTGTAAAGCTGTTCCAGGTAAACTTTTTCCAGGCCGGTTTTTTCGGAAAGTATACGGGCGGCGGCCTGGTCAACAGACTCATTTACTTTTACCAGTCCGCCCGGGGCCGCCCAAAAACTTTCAAAGGGCTGTTTTTTCATTTGGATAAGCAGAGTTTTTAAAATACCTTTGTCCACAGTAAAAATAACTATGTCCGAGGCAATTACGGGAAATTGGTACTTTTTTTGCATATATTTAAGGCGGATTTGTAACTTAGTGTATTATATACACATACTATACCTACGCAGAAAATTTGTCAAGCGTCTAAGCACGTGAGTCCAAAACCTCTGTCATCCCGACCGACCTAAGTGGCATCCGAAGGAGTGTGTGCTAGGCGAAGCCTTGAGCGAAGCCGAAGGGGATCCCTTAACCTTTGAATATAAGGGATTCCTCGGCTCGGATGCACTCACTCGGAATGACAGAATGAGGGTTTTTGGACTCAGATTCTAAGCATTTTGCAATAGCTGCTTAATTATGGACTAGTTTAAATTTAATCTCTTAAGAAACAGAAAGTTTGCGGCGGCGTTGTATTAGGGGCCTTTTGCCAAATCTCATTTTGTTTCAAAAAGCCCATTTGGGCAACAGGCCCATTATAAGGAAATGAACAAATATCAACATAAAGCCAATTTATGGAAATAACTGCTAATTTTGTAATTAGGCGGAATTTTAGTATGCTTAAGAAAGTGCCGGTGCCAGGAAACAAGGCAGAAGAATTCACGTTGCAAAATATGGACACCAATAATTTGGTAGAACAGGCTAAAACAGGCAATACACAGGCTTTCGCCGAGATTTACGACCAATTTGTCCGGAGGATTTTTAAGTTCGTGCGCGTGAAAATCCAGAACCAGCAGGAAGCCGAAGACATTGTCCAGGAAACTTTTGTTAAAGCTTACAAAGGCCTTGCCAACCTGAAAATCCAGAACCTGAATTTTTCCGCCTGGCTTTACCGGATTGCGGCCAATACAATTAACGACAGTTTCCGCAAAAAATACCGGACGCCGGAAATAACCGCAATTGACGAAAATTTTGATTTGCCCGACAGCTATTCGCTCCAGGAAGAAGTTGCCATGCATTCCGACTTAGCCATTGTCCGCGCCGCCCTCCATAAGCTACCGCCTTTGTACAGGCAAGTTTTGGAGTTAAGGTTTTTGCAGGACTTGTCTTTAAACGAAACCGCGGCCGTTATTGGCAAAAATAACCTGTCAACGCGCCTGATCCAGTTCAGGGCCTTAAAAAAACTTAAGATTATTATAAAAGAAAACCGCTTGCCCAGTTAGCATTCAACTAAACATAATGTTTTTTATAGGGTATAAAATTTTTATTTTGGAGAACTATTAATTTAAAGGTTATGAAAATTTCTAACGGGCTGCAATGGGAGATAAAAAAATTTAATAAGGAAATCCAAGATTTGCGCGGGCTGGGGGAACTGCCGGACGGGCCTTTGGCAGTGGAGCGCGCCGAAGCCTTGAAGCAAAAGGTCTTTCAGGCCATTACCTCCGGGCAAAAGCCAGCCGAGGCAGAACCGTCCCTTAAATGGAACTTATTTGCCAAAGGCCAGGGCCTGCTCCGCTATGCCGTTTCGGTACTGCTTGGCCTGTCTTTGGTAGGTGGCTCGGCTTTCGCCTCAACTTCAGCTAAGCCCGGCGAGGCGCTTTACCCAATTAAGCGTTTTAAGGAAAAAATTGAATTGGGTTTGGCATTAACCGAACAGGCAAAAGCCGGCTTGCAAGCCAGGTTTGCCCAGGAAAGGCTTCAGGAGCTTCAGTATGTTTCTTTTCAAGACCCTCCGGAAATTAAAAATCTTCAAACCATCCCGGCTTCCGGCCAAGTTGCCACAACCGCTCCAGGCCCGCGGCCGACTGTAGAGAACAATCTTTCAGTAACGCAAAAACATTTAAAGATCAAAATGCGGGCCAGGCAAGACGCAGAAGCGGCGGTAACGGACGCGGTAGAGGCTTTGGAGCAAATCCAAAGTAAGCTTAAGGCCAACGGTGAAACCCAAGCCGCTAATTTAATCAACGACGATATTTTAAATTTGAGCGGCCAGGCAAAATACCAGGATATTTATCCTTTGGGCAACAAAGCAGGGAATGACAAAAAGCACAGGGATACAAAAAATGAAAATTCCAGTTCGCCCTAGGAAGGGTTAAACCGGCAAAGACCGGCAAGCGCTAAGTTTTTACTCTCTGTTTCAACAATGAAGCCAGCGATCCGTACAGGCGGACGACTGGCTTCTTTTTTATGCTAATCTATTTAATTCTTTTATTTGCTTGAAAAAAAGGCAAAAATGTACTAGACTAATTAGTCAGGAATAAATCTGGTTTTTCATCCTGATAGTTTAAGACAGTTTAGAGGAGGGTGCATGAGAGTAAGTGAAAGAGTCCGTCAAGTGGAAGATGCGGTTGACGCAGGCGTTGCCAGAGCCAAGAGCGGCTACAAGAAGGTGAGGGTCGCTCTTGAAGACGTTCAAGGCACGGTAAAGAAGATTATGGCCGAAGCAAAAGCCCGTCGGCTTGTAGTCGAGAACGCCGAAGGCCAGGAGATGATGTCGGTTAACTTGAGCCTTGGGCCCATTGCCCTGTTTGCGCCGTACATCACCCTAATCAGCGGTTTGGTCGCTCTTAGTGCCGGTTGGACGATTTCTGTAGAGCTCGACGAGCCTGCAGAACCGACTACGGCACAAGCGACGGCCGAAAACTAAAAACAGCCTGAATAAGGCGCTAAAACATTGACCCAACCAGCGAATTCCAAGGAATTCGCTGGTTGGGTCTCTTTATTTTAGGGGGTATAAAGTTTAAAATTATATAAAAGTTACTATCTTTCATCCACGAACTTATTGACATAAGGGTGGCTTTCTGTTATAGTGGAATGTCCTGCCTGGATTTATCCTAAGCGGGCCATTTTGAGGAGGATTGTCCTTTTACAATCAAATACAGCTTAGAAAAAGAAAGGAAAGGCTAGGTGTCTCCATGACTTTTGTCGACCTGCTTCAGTGGTGGAATTTAGTTTTCGATTTGCCTTTTGTCGCCGCGCTAATTCCGTTGCTTTTACAAGCGACCGGATTGTTCCATTTTGGGCATGGCCACGGATTGCACATTGACCATCACGCTGATATTGGCGGCCATCACGTCGGCCATTTGGGACACGGAGCACATGCAGATACGCATGTCTCTGTTGCCCATCACGGCATGACTCATGCTCCGCCAGCTCATGCTCACACCAGTACCGGTGCTCATCACGACACCCATACTGAAACTCACAGCCCGGGCCTGGCAGCCAGAATCCTGGGCTTGCTGGGAGTTGGGAAAGTTCCATTTATGATGGTTTTTTCCAGCTTTTGTTTTGTCTGGGGATTCGTAGGCATAGCGGCAAACCTGGGTTTTTCCAGTGTCTTGCCGTTGCCGGAAATTTACATTTGGCCATCTCTGGCAACAGCGCTTGTTTGTTCATTTGCGCTGACCAGAATCATTTCAGAAGTCTTGTCCAGGCTCATTCCAAGCGAGGAAAGTTACGGTACTGCAAGAGAGGATCTGTTGGGATGCGCCGGCAAAGCCGCGTACGAGATTACAGAAGGACGCGGCGCGGCCTGGGTGCTGGACCGTTATCAGAACCGCATCCAGGTGAAATGCAAAACAACAGACGGGATTCCCATTCCGTCGGGAGCGCAAGTCAGGCTCCTTGAGTACGATGAAAAATCCGAAACGTTTCTAGTCTGTCCGCAAACCGAAGATTCAGCAAATTCACGAATGCTTAACTGAAAAAGGAGACTTTGTATGGCTACCATGAGAAGAGAAGATGACGAAGAACAGCAAACTGTTGAACGGGACGAGCCAAGTTCCGGCGCCGGCCTGGCGATTGCCATAGTAATCGTCGGCCTGGCCGTGATCATCGGGCCGTTTGTGATTGCCGGGTATGTAAAAATACCGACAGTCAGCCAGATGATCATTTCCGCCTTCGGCGTTGTACTCCTGTTGGCGGGATCGCTGATGTTTTCCTACACCCAGCTTTACGTGAAGACCGGGATGAACGAAGCGCTGGTACGCACGGGACAGGGCGGCACTAAAGTCGTTATTGACGGCGGTATAATGGCGATTCCGGCTATCCACAGGGTGGCGCGGGTTTCGCTGGAAACCATCCGTCTGCAGATTTCACGCACCGGTCCCGACTCATTCATTACCGGCGACAATTTGCGGGTTGATGTTGAAGCCCAGTTCTACATCCGCGTGAATCGCGATGAAGCCTCAATTAAAACGGCGGCTACGTCCCTGGGCGCGAAGTCAGGGATGGACACCCTAATAATGAAACTCGTCGGCGACAAACTGATTTCAGGACTGCGTACTGTAGCGGGCCGCAAAGATCTTGACGAGCTTCATCGAAGTGTGGACAAGTACAGTGAGGAGGTAAAAACAATTGTGGAAGCAGACCTTGAGCACAACGGTCTCTTCCTGGAATCCGTTACTGTCACCCACCTCAATCAAACTGACTTGGTCAATTTGAAAGCCGAAACAAACATCTTTGATGCTCAAGGCAAGCGGAAGATCGCGGAGATCACGAATTCGCAGCGAGTCGCGATTGCCAAACTGGAAACCGCGGCTGACAGGGAAGTCAAAGAACAGCAAGTCGCCCGCGATCAGCAAATCTTCGAGCTGGAACTCACACAGAAGAAAGCCAAAGCCGAGGCCGACAGAAAAGCTTTGGAGTTCCAGGCCCAGCAGCAGCAGCAATCCGAGATAGCCCAGGTTACTAAGCAACAGGCGGTCGAAGTTGCTGAGGTTGATAGACAACAAGCAGTCCAGGTAGCGACGGCCAAGCAAATGCAGGCCGTGGAAACAGCCAAGGTTTCCCAAGCCCAGGCGGTTGAAATCGCGAAGCGCGACCAGCAGATAGCGGTTGCGGACGCGGAACGCCGCAGGGCAGATGCCGAAGCCAAGCGCATAACTGCGGAAACTGAAAAGGCCAAGGCGGAACAAGCCAGGCTCACGGTCGAGCAGGAGTCCGAAGCCACGCGTCGAAAAAACATTTCGGTAATCCAAAAGGCAGGAGAGGCCGAACAGACCAAGATCACACGGAACATGGAGGCCGATGTTGCTGCCTACACCACGATCAAGAATGCGGAAGCTGAGAAGGATGCGGCCACTGCTCAAGGCGCGGCGCAACTGACTTTGGCTACCGCAGCCAAGCAAGCCAAAGAGCTGGAGGCGGCTGGCGAACAGGCCCTCCAGATTGTGCCGGTCAACGTGGCAGCCCAGCAAGTCGAAGTCGACCGCAAGAAAGTCGAGGTGGAAAAATCCCGCCTCGAGGCTCAAAAGGGCAACGAAAAGATGGCGTTTGACTTGCAGATTCGTCTGGCGGAGATTGAGAAAGAAAAAACCGCCGCGGTTGAATTTGCAAAAGCCGCAGGCCAGGCCCTCGCTGCGGCCAATATGACGATTTACGGCGACCCGACAACGTTCCGTACGATGATGTCTTCCTTGGCACAAGGCCAGGCCTATGGCCGACTCATGGAAGGTATTGTCGCCGGTACGCCGGAAGAAGTAAAGTCGCTCATTTCAAGCGGCAGCCAGGCGATTTTTACGGCCGTTTCCTCTATTGCCAAGAACATGTTTGGCAAGGATGTGACGCCGGAAGTTGTCGCCGCGGCCGTTAACGCCGAATTGGCGAAACGCGCCAACGGCGGGGTTTCAGCTCAGGCGTAAGCAACAGCAAGCTGTATTTAGATTCGTACTCGGAGCCCAAGTTCCAAGCTTAAAAAGCAAGGAATTTGGGCTCTATTTTTTTTGCGGGGAGGCTTGACCACCAAGGCTGATAATGATAATATAGTTTGTTATAAAACAAAGGAGAGACAATGATAACTGCGTCACCAATTGCAGAAGAAACCGTGAGGGCTGAATGGGAAAGCGCGCTAGTCGGCGCGGCTAAATTAAAAGAGCGCGGCGCTAAACGGCTGTTTAACAGCACTCCGAACATTGAACAAGCGTTTGTTTTAAAGGGCCGCTCTTTGGTCTGCGTCGACGAAGGTATTGCCTATGGCATCCATCTTCCCGGCTCCGGCGTACTTATGAGTACGGATCAGCGCCGCGCGGAAATTAAAAACGCCGGCATTGAAGAATTCACGACTCATGAAAATTGCGGAGCGTTTCGGATGGCCTTCCCCAACGAAACTAATCCCAACCAGGCCTGCCAGGAATGGGGCAGAAGGGAGGCCGATGCCCTAGGTCTTCCATATCGCCACATTAATGTTGGCGAACTCGACCGTCCCCCTGAACTCCACACAGCGCTGGTGGCTTACTACGACGGTACCGGAGTTTTCAACCGGATTCCGGGCTTGCCGCGCGGGTTTGTAATTAGCCGTAAGCATTTCAGCACGGCCAAAGAAGACCTGGAGCTCCGCTTAATGAACATTTTCCGCAACTTCGGCTTCGGCAAGCTTTTTACTAGAGAAAACCCGCTCTACCTTATTGCTCTGGCACATCCCACCGACCCGTCTCTTTCCGCAAAGATTCTGGAAGCCGAAGCCCGCCACGCCGCCGCCGGCTACGGTGCTCCGGTAAGGGTTGAAGCAATCAGAACTAACTGGTTAATGAGAAGCCAGGTTTGAAACGCAGTTGGATATAAAAAAAGGGCGTATCTCAGTATATCGAGATACGCCCTTTGTCATGCCCGAAGGCAAGTGTTACTTAGTGGGGGTAGTTTGGGAAAGCACATGGCCGCCGCGGAGTTCGTCCTGTTTTTTGCGCAGTTCCGCAGTCATGTCCTGGAGTTGGCCAATGCTTTCACGGGCTTTGACCACACCGTTCTTGCTTGCGTCCTCCAAGGTTTGCAGGGCGGTCATAAGGTTCTGGTGGGACTGCCGGACTTTCTCCATTTCCCCGACGGGATTGAAGTATTGCTCCGAAACAGACCTAACGCTTTCCACTGCCATTTCGCTGGTTTTGACCATGACATCGGTGGTGCCTTCGCGCGCTTTAACCAGCGCCTTAATGGAACGCTGCTGGTGGGCCAAAGCCTGGTAGAGCGCCATGGCCACGGTGAGATAGGCAGTACTTAGCGTAGCGACTTCTTCCAGCGCGTCGGCAATTTTGCCGTTGCCGTCCGTGGTTATGTCAATTGTGGCAAGGGATTGCTGCAGGGCGTTTTCGGTCAGGCGCATCATCCTCACGCGGAACGTGATAACTTCAATTGCGCGCCGCACCCGGGCTTTCTTGGGGCTGTCAGGGTCGAGCGAATCATAAAGCTCGCGCAATTTTTCCAGCAGCAGCTCGCAACTGTAAGTCACGACTTGCAGTTTGGCAATGGTCGCGTCTTTTACGTGGGCGTAGAGCTGGTTTAGTCCGGCGCTGTCTTCCGTAAGTTGCTGTTTGTTGCCAAGCAGCCCTTGCCGGATTTGTTTAATCCGTTCACGAATGGTCTCGCGGCGTTGGATGGTCTGCCGGATTCCGGAAGCCCACCACAGGTCCAACAAGGCGTTGCCCCCGGGCAGAACGGCTATGAAACTCGCCAAGCCGCTTTGGTCTGTACGCTTGGGATTGAGTTTGTCAATCTCGGCGCGCATTCCTTCCACCACTTCGGGAATTTTTGTGCCCGGTCCTTCCACCTTTGTGACATTGCTAACGCGGGTTTCAATCAGTTCAATCCGCTTCGCGGCAAGCTCTTGTTCAGGCCGGCCAAGGTTGTCCAGGGTCGTCATGAATTGCCGGTCTTCGAGCGACTCTACAATTGTCGCGGTCAAAGTTTCAACTTCCATTCTGACTTGCCGGTCGGAATCTACCGACAAACTTTCCGGCCGCCGCGGCACAAGCGCCCCGCCTTCTTGCTTAGCCAAGGACAAAGTTACCTCTTCGTTTCTATCAATCTTCTCATCCATGCCGATTCATCCTTTCCGCGCCTTTTTGGAGCGCTCCGAAATTCATACCTTCTTGTTCTGGCTTGGGTTTTTGGTCCCCAATATCCTCCTTATTATAGATAAAAACAGCTTGCTAGAACGTTTTAATATACCAAAAGAGGCCTTGATTGTCAAGCGATTGTATGCTATATTATCGTGTTAGCCAAAATTCCAAAAATGGAGGATGTATGGAACAGATAAAGGCATTGCTTCTTGGTTCAGAGCAAAAATGGAATGTTTTAAAAAACAGTTGGAGCCAACTCGGCCTGCCGGGATCACCGTTCATGGTCCACGATGTCATTGTCCATCTGCTGTTGGCTTCGCTGATCGGTTCAGAAGAAGAAATAGCAGAGAAGCTTAAAGCCGGCGCGGCCATGTATGATGCTTTGAAGTATGACCCGCAGGTTAGGCATTTGCTTACAGGCAATTCGCCGGTATTGCCGCTTACCGTGCTCATTAGTACGCGTGATGCCTATATAGAGCCGGTTCCTGTACTTCCGGTTTTGGCCGACGCAGTCGCTGAGACTTTTCCGGAAACACAGCCCCAAGTTACTCAGCAGGAAAGCGAGCCGCTCACTTCTTGTCCCTACTGTGACCATATATTTGAAAAATGTCTGGCCGGGGAATACGTTCAGCCGGAACCTGCAGAGGCTCCGATTGTAGAGCCCGAAGGCGAGGCTGAAGAGTTGGAAAGTCCGGAACCGGTTTCAGGCTGTATCCATATTGGTAGCGACGGTAAGTGCGCCAGCTGTACCGAAGACGAAACGGTAGATTGCTCTCGGTGCGACGAAACCGTTGTCCTGGATAAAGCCTATAAGTGCCTCAACTACGATAACTGTGGTCACGCGTACTGTGAAGGCGACAAAGGTGAGCTAACGGAGTACGGCTATTGCGACGACTGCCACGAGTTGGAATGTGATGCAGACGGCTGCGACAACGAAATTGAGGCCGGTACCCAAAAGGATTGCGCGAACGAAAGCTGTACACAGTATTTCTGCGACGGCTGCGCACCCTGCCTTTTCAATGAAAAAGGCTTTTGCCCAACTTGCTCGGGCGAAGAGCTGTTTGACTGCGACGGCTGTGACACCGCATACACTGAATCGCTGATTACAATGTGCAAGGGCAAAGATTGCGAAGTAGGCTTCTGCGGCGACTGCAAAGGCGACTATCTTACAGAGGGCCTTTGCAGCGATTGCGAGGAAGTGGAAGTCTAAGCAGGGTTGGTAGGGCAGTCTTGTTCCCAACATCAAAATCTTAAACCTGCGGCGCGCGCGTTTAAGTCACCCATCGGGTTTTCCGACGGGTGTTTTTTTATTTCAAGCCATATTTCCTTATTGCAAACGCAAATAATTTACATTATGATACCTATATATGATAGCCATATTACTTTCCTTAGCCACGTTTGTTTCCACTTTTTTTGGCGGGTTGTTCGCCATAAAAAATAAAGACCGCCTGCATTTAATTATGGGTTTTGCCGCCGGCGTGCTTTTGGGCGTGGTGTTTTTTGATATTCTGCCGGAAATTATAGAGCAAATCCAGGAGCACAATTTTGGGCTGACCGGCATGACCGTGGCTTTGGTAATGGGTTTTTTGGTTTTCCATATTTTGGAAAAAGCCATTGCCCTGCACCATTCGCACGAAGACGAATACGCGGAACACAAGCATCCCCACATTGGCATTGCTTCGGCCTTGGCGCTAATTGGCCACAGCTTTATGGACGGCGTGGGTATTGGTTTGGGTTTTCAGGTTAGTTCCCAGGTGGGGATTTTAGTGGCCATTGCCGTAATTTCCCATGACTTTACCGACGGCATGAATACGGTAACTTTAATGCTGACCAATAAAAATTCGCCGGCCAAAGCCAAAGTCTTTCTGCTGTTTGACGCGCTGGCCCCGGTGCTGGGCGCGGCTTCCACTTTGCTTTTTACAATTTCGCCGCACTTTTTAGTTTTGTATTTGGGTTTTTTTGCCGGCTTCCTGTTATACATTGGCGCCAGCGACATCCTTCCCGAAGCCCACAGCAAACACAGTTCCTGGAAGACTATTTTTTTAACGGTTTTCGGCGCGGCACTAATTTTTGTAATAACCCGGTTTATCTAGCCAGGCGCTTGATTTTTTAGCCGAAATCAGCTATAATGGCTATATCATCTTAAGTTCAAATTAGTTAGGCTTCCTAAAGAGTTACATCGTAAAGAAGTTTAATAAGCGAGCTTCGTTTAAATAGTCAGTAAGAGTGTAAGGTGAGCTCTTTAATAGAAAGCCTATAATAATGGCTAAGAAACTTTTCGTCGGTGGTATCCCCTGGGCAACCACTTCAGACGACCTGCAGGCATTATTCAGCCAGCATGGCACTGTAGCATCCGCTACTGTCATCACTGATAAAATGACCGGCAGAAGCAGAGGTTTTGGTTTCGTTGAATTTGAAAACGACGCCGAAGCCGATGCGGCAACTAACGCCTTAAACAACACCGACTACAACGGACGCACCTTGGTAGTCAAGGAAGCCCGCCCGTTGGAAGATCGCCCCAAAAGAAGCTTTGGCGGCGGCGGTGACAGAGGCGGCTACGGTGGTGGCGGCGGACGCGGCGGCCGCGGCGGCGGCAATGGCGGCGGATACGGCAGACGCGATAGCTACTAAGCTTACCTTATAAAAATCATAAAGATATTTACTCCCCCTTAATAGGGGGAGTTTTTTTGCATGTGTCATTCCGAGCGAATGCATCTGAGCCGAGGAATCCCTTAAATTTTAACAATAATCACGCGTTAAGGGATCCCTCCGGTCGCCTTCGGGTGCACTCAGGCTCGGTCGGGATGACACAAGAAGTAGCTTCCGATTTTTTCAATGTTTTGATATACTGCCAGTATGCACCGCAAACACAAACACGATATTATAGTAGTGTTGGCAGTAATTGGCCTGGCTGTCAGCCTATTTTTGGCAATTAGCCATTACTTGGGCTACGCGGTGCCATGCGACATTACCCACGGCTGTGAAGTGGTTTTAAACAGCAAGTATTCCATGCTCTTTGGCTTGCCGTTGTCGGTCTGGGGTGTTGGCTATTTTTCCGCGGTTGTGGTTGCGTCGCTTATGGCCAACCACTACCGGCAGTGGAGGAAGATTTTAACCGCCATTCTGTCCGTGGGCGCGCTTTCGGCCTTGGTGTTTTTATCCCTGCAGTTTTTCGTCATCAAGAAAGTTTGCCAATACTGCCTGACTACCGATTTATTAAGCATTTTATTGTTTATTTTGGATATAAATATAGAACATAGGACAGACAATTGACAAAAATTAAAAAAATAATAAAAATGACAAAAATGGCAAACTTTAAACTTTAATAGTTGCCATCCCGAGTGCATCCGAGGGATCCCTCATTTCATTTGGGATGGCACAAGTGCCATTTTTGCTCATTTGCGTCGATTTTGTTATTTCAAAAAGGTGTGCTATGATGTATTTATCAAGCCAAAATATTTAGAAATAAAAATTCAAAAATTTTATGGATTCAACAAACACACAAACTTCCCCGGCCAATTATGATACCCGATGGTTCATTTGGACTATAGTTTTTTTGGTGGTAACCGGCATCTCTTTGGTCAGCTATATCCTTTTAAGCGACAGCGGGACTAGCGATGCCCCAATTTTTGTAAGAGCGCAAAATAAATAAAGTCGACTTTGAGCAAATCCCTGCCTAGTGAGGCAGGGATTTGTTTTGTATCAGGCGGAGTTTTTTCTAAGTGTAGTTGCTCGATTCATCGAGCTTCTTAGACTGATAAATCAGGCAACTATTCAGAAATACAAAAACCCTTGATTTTTTTCTCCAGCTGTGCTATAATATATAGGTAAGTAGTGAATCTTTCGGCCAAAATTAGCCCCAAGATTCGCATCAAAAGAAACCCCGACAGTCAAAACGCCCTAAAAACGTTTTTCGGGGAAATGAAACAAAAATAAGCACTCCTGTCTTATTGAATGTCACATTCGTGGCGTTTACTACGGGGCAGGCCAAAACAAAAGTAAAATGGAATATGTTTTAGGCATTGTCGGATTACCCCAGGGTAGCCTGAAGGCAGTTTTTTCTCCTTTGGGTATTTTGTTGCGCCCCGTTAGAAGTCTGATGCGCTTGCGCATCAGCAGAAGCCTTTGGCTTCTGATTTCTAACGGGGCAAGCCATATCCACGACCACTTTATACCCAACCACCGCAATAACTACCATCCCCATTTGCTTGGGCACAGGAGCCTGGCCCTTATGTCCGGTCTTTTGCTGGCGGTTAAAATTTTTACTTTAAGCGTCATTGCCATTGGGCCGGTGGCGCCGGCTTTTTCGTCCGCTATAACCGAAAGCAATATCATTAGCCTGACTAACCAGTCGCGGGTTTCTTACGGCTTGGGAATTTTAACCCAGAATAGTATTTTAGATGTCGCGGCCCAGGCTAAGGCCAACGATATGCTGGCCAAAGGCTACTTTGCCCACGTTACGCCGGACGGGCACAGCCCCTGGGATTTTATTTCTTCGGCCGGCTACAATTACCTTTCAGCCGGGGAAAACTTGGCCGTAAATTTTACCGAAGCGGAAAACGTGGAAACCGCCTGGATGAACAGCCCTGGGCACAAGGCCAATATTTTGAATAAGAATTTTGAGCAAATTGGCATTGGCATTTCAGAAGGGGAATACCAGGGCCACACCGCGATTTTTGTGGTGCAAATGTTCGGCACGCCGGCCGAGCAAAAAGTTGCCCTCTCCGACAAGCCAACCATAGTCCAAAAAACCGCCGTTCCTGTCCCCCAAGCTTCGGCCGCTGCTTCTGTGGCCGGCGCAGAGGTTAAAACCGCGCCCCAGCCCCAGCCGGTGAATGTGCAAAGCGGCGAAGTAAAACTCCACGAAGGAAAAGTTAATATTTTAGCGCGGGTAGAGGGCCCGGCGGTTAAAGTCGTGGCTTACTTCGGCGAGCAGGCGGTTATGCTATCGCCCAAAGACCAAAATACCTGGGCCGGACAGGTCGCCACGGCCAGTTTAGTCCAAAGCGGGCAAACAGTAACCATTAAGGCTTTTGGCATGCAGGGCCAGAGCGCAAAAATGCAGCTGGCCGATTTTTCCGCGGGCACCATCCAAAACTACAGCCCGAACGTTGCAATTCCGGCAGGCACCGTTAGTTTTTTTGGCCTGAAGTTTGACCCTAAAAGTTTTGAAGCCAAGTTTTACCTTTTTTTTATTGCCGGCATGCTGGCCAGCTTAATTTTGGCTATTGCCATAAAGCGGCACATCCAGCACGTTTTGCTGGTTGCCAACAGCAGTTTTGTGGTAATTTTTGCCTGCCTGCTTTATTGGGCCAGGTAAATTATCAGGCGGAATTTTAAGTTAGTAATATACCACGAGCCGTTTTGGCAGCCCGGAGTTTTTAAAAGCAACCTAAAAGCCCTTATCAATCCGCGGGGGCTTTTTTAAATTGGGGGAGTGTGATATATTGAGTAGGGTCATTTTGGGTCAGTTGCCCAAATGTCATTTTTGCCCAAAACGAGCTTCTTTGGTAAAATTTTCTAAAAAATTTATCCGCTTACCTTCCAGGTAAACGTCAAAATTTATTTAGAAAATTTTCCTCAAATAATCTCATTTTGTTTCAAAAAGCCCATTTGGGCAACTGACCCATTTTAAATATTATCCAGCAATGTCCGGCAATAACCAAAAACTTTCCGAAATCTTAAAACAGCACCAAACCCTTGTTGTCGTAGGCGGCAATTGGGGCGATGAAGGCAAAGGCAAGGTTATAGACCTTTTAATGGGCAGTTTCGACATAGTCGCCAGGTTTTCCGGCGGTTCCAATGCCGGACACACGGTGTTTACCCCATCCGGGTTAAAAATAGTCAGCCACCAAATTCCCTGCGGATTAGCGCAAAACAAAATTTGCGTTATGAGCCGAGGGGAATTTTTTAATTTGAAATTGTTTTTGCAGGAGTTGGAAGAAACCAAGAAGGTCTTGTTGCAATCGGATGACCCTCACCCCGGCCCTCTCCCAGAGGGAAAGGGAGCTAAAAAATTGGCGGATATTTATATTGACCAGCAGGCCACCTTGTGGACGCCTTACCACAGTTTGTTTGAAGCCTACATAGAAGCCACGCGCGACGAGCGGAAGATTGGCACCACAAATAAAGGCATTGGGCCGCTTGAGGGAGTTTATAAATTACGTTTGTCCCCATTAGTCGGCCATTTGCTTGATGAAAAGCTGTTGAGCCATTCCATCCACGCTTTGTATAAAGTCCTTGAACCGTCGCTGGCAAGTTTAAAGGGCCTGGATGCATCCATAAAAATACCTTTGGTTGAAGATGTTGTCAGAGAGCTTTTACAAGACGCGCCAAAAATTAAAGACTTTATTAACGACTCATCCTTCTTTCTGTATCAATCTTTAAAACAGGGGAAAAAGATTTTGTTTGAAGGCGCGCAGGCCACGGGGCTGGATGCCTGGTGGGGCACGTATCCGTTTGTATCGTCGGGCAACTCGGTTGCCACCGGCGCTTCTTTAGGCACCGGGCTTTCAATGGATAATTTCCCTTCTACTATATTAGTGGCCAAGACCTTGCCGACCCGCGTGGGCAACGGGCCTTTCCCTTCGGAAATGTGGGAGCGGCAGGCGGCAATGGCTTTTACAAAAGAACATCCGGATTTGTTTACTAAAGGAGCGGCGCGCGATGGATTCCTGTCGGCCAACTTAGAAAAGATTAATTCCGGTAAAGCATCAGCCGCCGAAATTTCCCAATACTTCCAGGTATTGGGTGACGAGCGCGGCGCTACCACAGGCCGGGGCAGGTCAATCGGTTACTTAGATATCCCGTGGCTTCAGTATGCCATTAGAATCAACGGCCCAAAATATATCGCTTTGACGCGTTTTGATATGCTTTCGGGAGTAAAATCCATTCCGGTTGTGGTCGGCTACAAACATCATGGACAAATTTTACCGCCAGGCAAACTGCCCGCGGCTTGGGAACTGGGAGATGTTGAAGTGGTTAAGGAAAACTGGCCGTGTTTTATGGAAAATATTGGCGGAATATCAGAGGCTGATAAATTGCCAACACCAGCAAAAGAATTTTTATCCAAACTTGAAAAACACCTCGGCGTCCCCATCCTGCTTGTCGGCACCGGCCCGGGCAGGGAAGCGATGGTGGTTAGGTAATCATTCGCAAGATTCTGTTAAAAAATACACCGGGAACGGTGTATTTTTTGCTGTCCAAAATAGGGATAAAAAATTAGGTTTGCTTCCAAAGGTATTGAAAAATATTTTTCATGGCGCTCGCTATTTTTTCATTTTCAATAATCACTCCGCAGGGCTTTTCTTTATCATAAGCCGCTATGGCCAGTTTGTTATCATAAATATTTATTTCCACGTTAAGGTTTTCAAAAAGGCCTTTGGCAAGCTTTGCTTCGCGCAAATATTGTTCTGTCATTTTAACTTCACGCAGGCCTTCTTTGCTCTCCGTCATAATATCTTTAACTTTGACTCCGTGAGCCATACGGGCAGGCATATACTCGTTGTAAAAAAATTTCCCCATTGTGCTGACTGCGGCCCTAACATCGGTAATGGCATAAATTGTTTTGTCTTTATTATTGCGCCAGGTATCAGCATACATAGCTTTAACCCCGTCAAAGCCCTCAAAATATTTAAGCTTAGACACCAGTGAAGGCGTTTGTTTTAAGGACTGGGATTTTTCCAGCCAGTCTTCTAATAAAGAGGCCTGGTCAGCCAGTTCTTTCTTTTTATTTTTTAGCCATTCTTTAAAAAGCCTCGATTCGATTGCTTCATAAATTGCCACTCCATTTTGAACAGAGCTAAAGACCAGGCCTTTTTTAATGAGCCCCTCAAGAATAGGGTAAAGAGACGTGCGGTTAAGTATAGTTTCTTTGGCTAACCGGCCAACCGCGCAATTCTTAATCTTATAAAGGCAAGCCAATACGGTTTGCTCTTTTTTGTTTAATAGTTCATTCATATTGGGCATTATATACCAGTTGTCAAACTGTGTCAACAGTTTTACAAAAATCATAAACTTGTATATAGTTACCAGTTAGGATGAAGGGGGAAATATGCAGCAGGTTAAAGCGTTTTTGGTCTTTTTTCTTGGGTTTTTAGGCAGCGCTGTATTCGTCGTAAACTTAATACTTTTGTTTGAACTTCCCAGATCTTTGGAAGACAAAGACCGCTACTTTCACCATAAGTCTCAATCTTTATTGCGGGAATATGGTTCAGCGAAAAGGCTTAAGGCGGGACTTTATTTGCATGTCTTACTGGGGGTGCTTTTCGTGCTAGCAGGTTTCTGTATCCACGCCAGATTATTTAGATTTAATTTAGGAATTGCCAAGTGGATTGGCCTGTCGACATTAGTATTGGGGATTGCGCTTTGCGGTTGGTGCTTAGCCTGTTTGTGTTGTCTTAAGAAGGGCTTTTTCAGCCCGGAACCGAATGACGGCCAAAATCTGAAATTTAGGCTTGAGGCCTGGATAGTTTTTGGAACAGTTGTTGCGATTGCCGGATCGGTCCTGTGGCGTTAAAAACTTATGGTCTAGATACATTTGGCCAGGTTGGGCGGCAGTTTGCTCTGTCGCCCATTTTTTATTAACGCGGTTTGACACAAGCTTAAAAATTATGCTAGAATCGTTTTAATATGAAAACGATTAACAGAGCTTTAACGTTTGATGACGTATTGTTAGTCCCTAACTATAGTGAAGTCGTGCCCACGGAAGTGGACACGGCTGCTTTTTTTACGCCGAAGATTAAATTGAAAATTCCCATTTCTTCCAGCGCTATGGATACTGTAACTGAATCGGCGATGGCAATTGCTTTAGGAAAACAGGGAGGGATTGGGGTTTTACATAAAAATTTAAATATTGAAAACCAGGCAAAAGCGGTAAGTGAAGTTAAGGCGCAGGGTTTACCTTCTGCCGCAGCCGTTGGCGCAACCGGAGATTTTTTGGACAGGGCAAAAGCTTTGGTTGGAGCAGGGGTTGATGTTTTGGTTGTTGATACGGCGCACGGGCATTCCAAAAGAGTTATTGAGGCAGTGAGAGAAATAAAAAAGAAATATAGAAATACAATAGAAATAGTTGCTGGTAATATTGCTACGGCTGATGGAGCAAAAGCTTTGATTGCCGCGGGCGCTGACGCAGTAAAAGTGGGGATTGGCCCGGGCAGCATTTGCACAACCAGAATAGTATCGGGTTGCGGAGTTCCGCAAATAACCGCAATATCTGATGTTGCGGCGGCTTGTAAAAAAACCAAAACCCCGGTAATAGCGGACGGCGGCATCAAATTTTCCGGCGACATTGCCAAGGCTCTGGCTGTCGGAGCTTCATCGGTCATGCTCGGTTCACTACTTGCCGGCACAGACGAATCACCCGGACAAATTTTTGAAGAACACGGCAAAAAATTTAAATCTTACCGCGGCATGGGTTCTTTGGGAGCCATGAACCAGGGCAGTAAAGACCGCTACGGACAGGATAAAGTTGTGGGCGGAAAATTAGTTCCCGAAGGCGTGGAAGCAAAAGTTGCCTACAAAGGCAGTGTTATAAACATCATCGAACAACTCGTCGGAGGCCTGCGTTCCGGCATGGGCTACAGCGGCGCAAAAAATATCGTTGACCTACAAAAAAAAGCCCGCTTCGTCCGCATCACCCCGGCCGGCCTAAAAGAAAGCCATGTGCACGACGTAAAAATTTCCAAGCAAGCGCCGAATTATCAGATATAGTAATTATGGCTGTCATTGCGAGTGCGGCCGAAGCAATCTTAGTATAAAAATATGTCAAAGAACAAACAAAAGCCAGCCAGGTTTTTAACTGAAGCCGATTTGGAAGCAATTGGCAATGAATTAAAAAAACTTTTATTTAAACAAGCCGAATCCTTAGGACTTGCCCGTGAGTGGGTTGAAATTTTTAAAGAACCCCCAAATTTTTAAAAAACCTTCCACATATCGGAAGGTTTTTAAAATTCGGAAAATAAGATTTGTTTCAAACGTTCACATTTGTACACGTTTGAAACAAATTAATAAAAATTGATAAGATGGGTTTTTGTTTGTAAAAAATAAAAAAAGGCCGGAGAGTGTAAATTCTCCGGCCAGAGATGCCGACTTTTTTAGTGTGTCGGCTCACTTTTCTCCTTCCTCCCCCGTTTCAGATTTGGCAGCCTTCTCGGCCGCCCGTCTCTTTCTCCTCCTTTTTTGATGTGCCCGTTCCCGAGCACGCTCAGCGTCCGTTTTTGTAGGCCTGTCAAACCCTCCAATGTCCATTTTCTCTCTCCTAACTTAGAAACGGATTTTCGCGATTCATCAAGCAGGGCAGAAAATCTGCCGGAGGCGCGCTACCTCCAACTGCCTGAATCGCAAAGAAATCTGCCGGCTTTTTTACAAAAGTGCGCCGGCTCACTTTTTTGAGTTTCCCCTAACTAACACCTACAGCCGAATGAGTCACAGGAAGGACAGTAGAACAAGTTTTCGCTTGGTCTCCTCCTCTCTTCTTGGCGGTCGATCCTGTCGGCATCGGCCACGATTGACCTGGCCACTCCTTCCGACATCGGGTCGTTCCGCCTTCTGACCCCCTGCCTAACGACATCCCTAGCATTCCCAGTGTATCCATGTTTCAGATACCACTGAGCTTTCTCCCAGTCATCAACTGGCATACGTACCTCCTTCTTCCCCCGCTTCGGGCGGGGTTGTTGTGAAAATCGTTTTCGCGATCCATCAAGCAGGGCAGAAAATCTGCCGGAGGCGCGTTGCCCCCAACTGCCTGAACCGCAAAAGAATTTTGCCGGCTTTTTTACAAAAGTGCGCCGGCTTACTTTACTAACTCTTACTTGCTACGGCGGTATCTCTTGCGGCGGCTACAGCTGCCACCGCAGGACAACTTGCCGCACTTCCAACATCGTTCAAATCGCATAGGTCCTCCTTGCCACCCGCTTCGGACGGGTTTGTGAAAAGCAATCTCCGGAACAAGTTAGTATGCCTGCCATTTGGCAGGTTATTTCTTGTTTGCGCCGAAGAGACTTTTCACAAATAATTTTTAAAGAACAAAAAACATCCCGGGCCTTGAGACCTGGGATGTTTGGTTAGAATTTATACCAAAGCAGCCAATCTCAAGGGCTTGAGACGACTACTACGACTTCGGAGATTTTGAGCAAATTATTAAGCATAAAAGGTTAAATAAATAAAAAACCGCTCCCCTAGGGGAGCGGTTTGTAAGTTTAAGAAATTACAACATCGCCACCCTAAGTGAGGGAGACGACTACGACTAAGCTCTGGATTGATTGCTGTTTATTATTCATCTTGAAACCACTATACACCCGTACCCAAATAAAGTCAAGGGGCTTTTTGAAAGACATATATCTATATTTATAGGCCTTTAATCTTCAAACTGTTTCAAACGTTCACATTTGTACACATTTGAAACAAATAGATTTTATCTGGATTTCATACAAATCCATCCTTATAATAGATTTTTGGATTGGAGGTAAGTTTTGGCTTTTTGTTCATCTTCCTTGTCCAGGCGGTTTATTTCCATAGCGGTTATGAATTGTGAGATGTTGTATTGGCTGGCGATGAACTGGATTTCTGCGCGAGGATCGTAAGGGAAAAGCCACAGCGTCCGTTGCAAAGGGAAGAAGCCAAGGTCTTTGAGTTTTCGGCGGAGCATATCCGCGCCTTGCCGGTAGCTTTTTGTCGGGATATCCGCGGCTATTAGCCACCACTTATGGTTCCAGGTTTTTGGTTTGGGGATAACGCGGATGTCGGATTGGATTTTACGGATTTTATTTTTGCCTAAGCTGGTTAAAAGGATTTTCCAGTCGTTGCCGTCTTTTTTTAGCTCAATTAATCCCGAGCGTTTCAAGTAGAAAAAGGCCTGGCTGGTTTTTTGCCTGGCTTCCCTGGTATTTAATCTACGACGGTGCTTTTTTAAAAATAGTTTATCAATTGCCTGCAAAACATTGGGCGCGGTAATAGCTATGGTAGCAATGCCCGCGGCAGCTACCACGGCCAGAGCCACTTCGGCCGTGCGTTTAAGTGCTGCAATTTGTTCCTCAGATAAACTAAATCTTTCACCCGCTCGTGAAGCTCTTAAGGTTTTACCGATATTTAAATGTTTTGTATTTTCATCCATTGTTTTAATATATCAAAAATATAAAACTGTTTCAAATGTGTACAAATGTACACATTTGAAACAAAATCAATCTTAATCGCCACTTTTGAATTATCCCCATTCTATGGTAACGGGAGGTTTGTCGGATAGACGATATGCTACTCCGCCGACTTCCCTTATCTCATTAGTCATTCTTTGGGAAACGTGTTTTAAAAAGTCGTAGGGCAGTTCGGCGGAGCGGGCAGTAAAGCCGTTTACGGACCAGACGGCCCAAAGCGCAATTACGTGGCCTTCGGCCGCGTCATCGCCTTTGGTGCAGGTGGTCATGGAATTGGTTACCACGGCGCCGGCTTGCCAAATGGAATCGTACAGACTCCATTTGCGCATTTCCTCTATATATATGCCGTCAACTAATCGGGCCGTGTGTAGTTTTTCTGCCGTAACTTCACCTTCAATCCTAACCACAAGTCCGGGTCCGGGGAAGGGTTGCCTTAAAAGCAATTCGTCCGGAACGCCTAAAGATTTACCAAGATTGCGTCCTGTATCTTTTACACAATCAGCAAGCGGTTGTATCTCCGGCAAAGAAAATTCCAAATTCACATTGTGGTGGATTTTTATTTGGGCTTTTTTAGAGCCGGTTTCGTAGCCGCCGCCGCTTTCGGAAATATCGGTGTATAAAGTGCCTTGGGCAATGAAGTCCGCGCCGAAATCTTTAGCCTCTTTTTCTAAAACATCTTTGTAAATATCGCGCATGGCCAGGCGTTTGTCATTCATTTTGGTTTTGCCTCTTAGTGCATGCAGGAATTCTTTTGTAGCATCAACTGTTCTAACTTCTATCCAGTCTTGTCCGCCAAAATATTTGTGGACATTGGCTTCGTCGTCGGGGCGGTCTATGCCCTTTATGTAGACACCTCGGATTAGGGGCTGAGTGTCAAGGGTGACCCTTGACACTAATGAATGCCTCAACAGGTAGGCGACGATTGAGGAGTCGGTACCGCCTGATAAAGCGAGCAAAACTTTTTTGTCGCCTATTTGTTCTTTTAATCCGGCAATTTTTTTCTTGGCAACTTCCGAAGCCGGGAAGCGGTCTTTGGCGCCGCAAATTTTAAAGCAGAAGTTTTCGTAAATTTTTGTGCCGAATTCTGTTTCCGTCACTTCCGGGTGGAACTGGACGCCGTATAAGTTTTTGTATTGGCCGGCGGCTACGGGAGTGTTGTCTGTAGTGCCGATGATCATCAGCTTATCATCAGCCGAAATAATATCGCCGTGGGTTTCCATGACTTTAAAGTTGTCGGGTAAGCCATCAAAAAGCTTAGAACCCTCACCCCGGCCCTCTCCCAGAGGGAGAGGGGGTAAAATGCTTTTGAATGTATGCGTGCCGAATTCGCGTTTGGCGGAAAGTGAAACTTTTACCCCAATGTGGTGCGCCCAAATTTGGAAGCCGAGGCAAATGCCTAAAATTGGGACATCAAGGTCAAAAATATTTCCGTCAAAAGGAGGTTCTTCATAAGCCGAAGCCGGTCCGCCGGACAAAATTATTCCAATCGGGTTTAACTTTTTTACATCATCAGCCGTAACCGTAGCCGGGTCTGCCACCAAACAAAAAACGCCCAAGGCGTCGAGCTTTTGTTTTATTAAGTGGTCAAACTGGCTGCCCATGGAAAAAAGTAAAAAAACTTCATTGGTTTTCCTAATTTTTTTCTCTTCCGCAATTTCCGCCAAAGCCGCATCAGTTGCTTTTTTAAAGGTTTGGAGCATAACCTATTATATAAAAAAAAATTTAAAAAAACAATAGCCGCAAACGCGGCTATGTTTTAAATAAAGTTTAAATAAACCTGGGCTTTTTCTTTGCATCAGCACGAACTCTTTTTAAAAGTTCAGAAGCAGGCAAACCCGATTTATTAGCTGGTTTTTGGGCGAACCTAGAATCGTCAACTTCTTCGTTGACTTTTCCCCCGATAGTATTTCTTTTCACCGTACCGTCAATGGCGCCTTTGTTTTCACTAAATCTAATTTTGTCCGACATAAATTTTTATTTAATAATTAGTTTCCTGGTGGACCAGAGGGGACTCGAACCCCTTACCTCCACATTGCAAATGTGGCGCTCTACCGGTTGAGCTACTGGCCCTTATTGAAAAATATCTTACAATTAACATTTAACAAGTGACTGCTATATTTTATTAAAGTTAAATGTCCGATTAAAAGCCAAACCGAATTTTGCCCAATAAAAATCCCACGCTCAAAATACACATTATAAGGCCGAACAGCTTCCACCAAGTGTAGGTACCCGCGCCAACGCCTGTGCCAAGGTATTTTTCGGCCAAGTCAATCCTGCCGGACAGTTGGTCGGTAATAAAAACCGAATACTTCATGCAAAGTATGCCAAAGGCGAAAAGGATTATGGAAAGGATGAGGCGGAAGAAGAAATGCATAGGAAAAACGATTAACTCACCACTCACTTGTTTATTTGTGGCTGCGCCATGAACCTGAGCGAACCTTGTTGGCCGTGAACCACTCGTCACTGACGTGACTTCGGGTACACGGCATGAACCATTCTCTAACCTGACGGTTCGCGAATGGTCCATGGTGCGTGTGGCAGGGATTGAACCTGCGACCCCGTCATTATCAGTGACGTGCTCTACCACTGAGCTACACACGCTCATTTAGACTACGAATATCTATCAAATTCTACCAAATTGGCGGAATTTTGACAACAGGGCGTAAATATATTATTATGAATTTAGTAATAGCCCTGTTTTAGCCAAAGAAACCAAAATAACAAAGCCAAATGTTTTTTTCCAAGCTGTTCGGTAAAAAAAACTCCATTTTAGGCGTAGATATAGGCACTTCCAGCATTAAAATTGCCCAAGTTTCCCATGCAGACAAAAAGACGTTATTGGAAACTTACGGGATTGTCAACATCAAATACCAGCTTGGCGGCAAGAATGACGATGTTGCAGTCGCCCAAATGGCGCAAATTTTAAAATCTTTACTGGAAAAAGCCCGGGTTACGTCAAAGCGCTGTGTTATTAGCTTCCCTAACAGCTCGGTATTTACCTCGGTCATAAGTATGTCGAAAATGACGGATAAAGAATTGGCCACGGCGGTTGAATTTGAAGCAAAAAAATATGTGCCCTTACCTTTATCTGATGTGGATTTATCCTGGTCAGTAATAGCCGATCCCACCAATTCGAGCAGCCAGACAAAAGTTTTGCTTACCGCGGTTCCCAGGCAAATTACCAAGAATTACATGCAGGTTTTCTCCATGGCCGGGCTGGAGCCTGAAGTCGGGGAAATTGAAGCTTTGGCACTTATCCGCTCTTTAATAGGCAGTGTGCCCAGCACTTGTGTTATAATAGATATAGGCGCTAAGGCTACCGGCCTGAACATAATTGAAAACGGGTTTTTGAGGCTCTCGCGGAATTTGAACATAGGCGGCGACACAATTACCAACAAAATAGCCGAAAGCCTGAATGTCAGCATATTGCGGGCCGAGCAGTTTAAAAAAGATTTTGGGGTCAGCAGCGCGACTTTTATTCCGGAAACCATCCGTCCGATTTTAAGCACTATTAAAAATGAAGTTAAGCAGCTTTTAACTATATACCAGTCGCAGAACATTAAAGTGGAGAAAATTTTACTGGTGGGCGGCGGGGCAAATTTGCCAGGATTGGCGGCTTTTTTTGGGGATTTGTCCATTAAAGTGGAACTCGGCAATCCTTTATTGTCGGTAGCTTACCCTAGCGAATCGGAATCGGTTTTAAAAAGGTATTCCTTAAGCCTGGCGGTAGCGGTTGGCTTGGCGTTAAGGAAAGAATAAAATAAATGAACAAAAATTATCATGCCAGAGGCAGATCCGCCTCAGGCGGAAAAAAATGACAAAAACGACGAAAGTAGCAATGCAGTAATTTTTGCTCATTTCTGTCATTTTTGCTCATTCTTGTCAATACATTTGTGGCACAAATTAACTTATTAAAACAAAGCTCAAACCTCCGCAATTACGGCAATGTGACCGCAAGGGTGTTAGTTAGGGTCTTGTTGGTGGTTTTGTTTGCTTTTTTGGCTTATTATGCCTGGCTTTTTGTGGATTTAAAAAGAACCAATACGAAAATTACTGAAATGGAGTCCATGGTGGCTAGCGAAAAGCAGGCGGTATTAGATATAAAAAATAGAGACCAGCTATATACCAGGCAAACCCAAGTTAAGAGTCTGGAAGGCCTAATAGCGGGACATATTTATTGGTCGCAATTTTTTTCTGAAGTAGCCAGGGTTACTTTAAAAGCCGCCAATTACAAAGGCCTGACTGCTAAATCAGACGGTACAATGGATCTCAACGTTGTAGTTCCCAGCCTAGCCGACCTTGCCAAGTATATGCAGGTGTTTAACTTGCCTGAGTTTAATAAAAATTTTAGTAATGTGCGCGTAGCCGGTTTTAGCCAGGTTCAAAATAACGGTGTGACCGCCATAGAATTCCATGTGACAATAAGCTTTGACCCGGGCATAATCCAGTATCCAACACCTAAAAAATAACCAACAAAGAGAAAAATGAATTTAAACTTTTCCCAGCCTCCAGCAATAGGGATTCCAAATCAGCTTAAGCCTTACCGCAACCCTTTTATTGAAATAACGCTTCTTATTATAGTAAGCAGTATATTTGGTTGGTTTATTATTCTGCCAAAAAAGGCTGACGTAGAAACCCAAAAAGCCCACTTGCTTGTGGTTAGGGAAGAGGAAAGCCAAACATCTGTTAAACTCGCAACCTTAAGAAAGTTGGTTGCAACTTTAGAGGCAAACCAATCCAAGGTTAGCGATTTAGACGATGCCATACCCTTGGACGGCAACACTATAAATTTGCGTTTTTTAATTGAATCTTTGGCCAAGTCTGTTGGGGCCACTATAGGGGATATTAGCCTGGCGAGCAGGAGCGGGCTTTCAGCCGGGGACAAGAAACTGCTGGCCAATTTTTACGGCACCAACAGGACCCTGCAGAAGATAGGAGGCAGTATTTATGTAATAGGCAGTTTTGAGCAGCTGCAGGCCTTTTTGCAAAAGCTGGAAACAAGCGGCAGAATAATAGATGTAACCGACTTAGGCTTGGATTCGGGATCTGAGCAGGGCCTTAATATGAGGCTTTCTATTACTTCATACTATCTTTCTCCTCAATAAATATTAAATTCCCTGTTTTATATTCGTATGAACAAAAATGCGGCAATTAAAATAGCTATTGTAGTAATATGCTTCGGGGGCACCGGCCTTGTTTTGTACTTTGGCATGTTCCGCAATAAACGGCCGGCTCCGCCAGTCGCGGCATTTATGCAGGGAGGAGGGCCGCAACTGGGCGGTGGGGCCCAGCCTGTCATAGCCGGGGGGGTTAGCGCCCTTGAAGATATATTGCCCAATGGCGGAACTTTAGACTTTAGCAAAGTTATAGACCGAAACCGTTTCAGGTACCATTTGGCAGAATACCCAAAGCTTAATCCAAACACTGAAGTTGGGGTGTCTATAAACGCTCTTATCCTGCCTGCGCCAAAACAATAGTGATTTTTTTGCAGATTGGAATTGTCAATTATTAATAAGCTATTCTAGATGCCTACACCCGTAAAAACCAATGCCAGCGCCGCTCTTGTGGGGTTTGAGAAATTTTTGGTTGACAACGGTTTTGTAAAATCGGAAGTCCTTAGCCAGCTCCAGGAGCTAAGCCAGAAGAACGGCCAGGATTTAAACCAGTTGCTGGTGTCACAGAAAGTTTTGGAAGAGGAAGATTTAGCCAAAGCCAAAGCGGCTTTTTTTAACCTGCCTTATGTCGACCTGCGGCAGTTGCAAGTCCCGCCCCGGGTGCTTGAACTTATTCCCCTGGAGTCGATTAATTTTTACAATTTTGTCCCCTTTGATTTGGTGGGGGACAGCTTAAAGGTTGCCATTACCGACCCGACAAACTTGTCGGCCCTGGAAGCTTTGGAGTTTTTAGGCCGCGAACAAAATTTACAGTTGCAGCTTTACATGGCTTCAGGCTCGTCCATTCATGTGGTGGTCGGTAAAAAGCAAAACCTGAAAAAGGTGGTGGGCGAGGCGCTTAAGGACATTCAAACCAAAGAGGCAAAAGAGGCCGCGCCAGCCCAGCAAAAAAAAGAGGCCAAGCCCCAGGTCATTGAGGAAGCGCCTATAATAAAAATTGTGGAGGTTATTTTAAGCAATGCCATAGAAGCTAACGCTAGCGATATCCATATTGAGCCGTCCGAAAAAGACGTGCGCGTGCGCTACCGCATCGACGGGATTCTGTACACTTCACTAATGCTTCCCAAGAACGTCCAGCCTTCCATAGTTACCCGCATAAAAATTTTATCCAACTTAAAAATTGACGAATCCCGCCTGCCCCAGGACGGCCGTTTCCATATGGAAGTCGGAAAAAAGTCCGTTGACTTGCGCGTTTCCATACTTCCTCTTATATACGGCGAAAAAATCGTCATGCGTATTTTAGACAAGAGCACCCAGGCGCCTACCCTGGAACAGCTTGGTATACGCGGACGGGCGCTCCAGTGGGTACAGGAGAACATTAAGAAAACCCACGGTATTTTTTTAATAACAGGCCCTACCGGTTCAGGCAAATCCACAACGCTTTATTCCATCCTTACCATTTTAAATACAACTTCTGTTAATATTATTACCCTGGAGGACCCGGTTGAATATTTTATAGAGGGGATTAACCAAAGCCAAATTAACCAGGATATTGGCCTGACTTTCGCTTCAGGCCTGCGCAGTATTTTGCGGCAAGACCCTAACGTGGTTATGGTCGGTGAAATCCGCGACAAGGAAACTTGCGAAATTGCCGTGCACGCGGCGCTTACCGGGCACTTGCTTTTTTCAACCCTCCACACTAATAACTCCATTGGCGCCATGCCCCGCATGATAGATATGGGCATTGAGCCTTTTTTGCTAGTGGCTTCAGTCAACGTGGTTATGGCTCAGCGCTTGGTCCGCAAAATTTGCCCTAACTGCCGCATAGAGATTCCTTTAAGCAAGCTTTTGGAACAAGAAATCAAAAAAAATTTGGAAAGCATCCCCGAAGATTATTTTGAGGGTTTCGACAAAAATAAGTTGAAAGCTTACAAAGGACAGGGTTGTGAAAAATGCGGCAAAACCGGTTATGTGGGCCGGTATGGGATTTTTGAAGTTTTGCCCGTGGTGCCCGAAATCCAGGATTTAGTCATGGGCAAGGCTTCAGCACACAAAATTTACGAGACTACTTTGAAAATGGGAATGATTACAATGAAGCAGGACGGCATTATAAAAGTCCTGCGGGGCGAAACCACCATGGATGAGATTATTAGAGTAACAACCGAGTAAATCGGTAAGAACCAATATCCAAGAAAACAAGAACCAAAAAGAAGCAAGACCTAAATTTGGAATTAAGTTGGATCTTGAATTTTGATTCTTGGATCTTAAAAAATTATGGCTTACCTTTTTAAACAAAAATTAAACCTCCTTGAACTGGCAAACGCCGCCCACAGGCCCAAGCGCGTGCTTATCCAAGAGCCTGAGGAATATTTGGCCGCTTTGTACCAGCATTATTTATTGGAGCATAATTTTGACGTCAAGCACTGTCCTGATTTGCATAACATATCCAAATTCATAATAGAGGGTTTTTATCCCGATGTTTTAGTTTTTTGTGCCGATGCCAATTTTGAAGGAGTCCGGCAGTTCTTGAGCCAGTTTTCTTACCGTTTTCCAGGGGTGCTGTTAATAGCCACCGGTATAAGCAGCGACAGTGAGCTGGTGAGGGAGCTTATGTCGGCAGGGGTCACGGGGCACATTAACCGCAAGCTTACCCGTCCGCAAGATTTGGCAATTGTTATTAAAAGCATGATTCAATAAACATTTAACATCTGACATTTAAGCTTTGACTTTTAAAGTCAAATGTCAATTGTCAAAAGTCAAAGGTAGTCAACATGTATAAAGCCAGCGAACTTGAATTAAATAAATTACTCTCCGTAGTTTTGGAGCGGGAAGCTTCGGACCTGCATTTAATGGTAGGGGAGCCGCCCGTAATTAGGGTGGATACTGAACTTATTCGTTTGGATAATTACCAGGTCTTGAGCAATGAAAGCATTTCGGACCTTTTGGGGGTGCTTCTCGGCCCTGACCAGAAAAAAATGTTTGAAACCGATATGCAGGTGGATTTTTCTTATGCTTTTAAGGACGATATCCGTTTTAGGATAAACGCCTATCGCCAGAAAGGCGTGCTTAGCGTAGCGCTAAGGCTGGTTCCCAAGCACATAAAGACTTTGGAAGAATTGCATTTGCCCGTCGCGCTGCGGAAATTTATTGAAAGGAGGCAGGGCTTGGTATTGATGGTCGGCCCGACCGGCCACGGCAAGTCCACGGCCTTGGCAGCCTTAATTAATGAGATAAACAACACCCGTGCGGATCATATTTTAACAATTGAAGACCCTATTGAATTCGTATTTACCCCCAATAAGTCGATTATTTCCCAAAGAGAGCTTTATTTGGACACTAAAACTTTTTCCGGCTCCTTGCGCGCTGCCCTGCGCGAAGACATTAATGTAGTGCTGGTGGGTGAAATGCGAGACTTAGAATCCATTTCCGCGGCTTTAACCGTGGCCGAAACCGGGCATTTGGTTTTTGGCACTCTCCATACCAACGACGCCGCCCAGAGCATTGACCGTATTGTCGATGTTTTTCCGGCCGGCCAGCAACAGCAAATACGCAGCCAGCTGGCCAGCGTGCTGGTGGGCGTGGTGTCTTTGAGGCTGCTTAGGAAAATCGGCGGGGGGCAGGTCCCGGCTTATGAAATTATGATGGCCAACCATGCCGTAAAGAATGTCATACGCGACAACAAGACATACGAAATTTCAAACATTATCCATACCAGCCTGGAAGAAGGCATGGTGCCGCTTGATAAGACTTTGGCCCTGCTGGTTAAGCAGGGGCAGGTGGAGTTTGAAGTGGCGCAAAATTTTGTTTTGGATAATGAGTATTTTCTTTCATTAATTTCTTGAGCCGCTAATGAACACTGATAAGAAACGGATAAACACGGATCCGTGTCCGTCCGTTCCCAATCCGTGTTAATCAGTTTGCTAAATATGAAATTCGTATACAAAGCTAAAGACAAGCAAGGTAATACCCAAAGCGGAGTTGTTTTGGCCGTGGATAAAAATAAAGCCGAGGTCCTTCTCCTGGAGAACGGTTTGGCGGTTTTTTCTTTGGAAGAGCAGGCTGAAAACTTACTGGAAAAATACAACCCCTTCGGCAAGTCGGTCAGTAACAAGGACCTGGTTTTATTTTCCAGGCAGCTGGCCACCTTAATTTCCGCGCGCGTGCCTATTATACAGGCGTTAAGGATACTCCAGGAGCAGGTTTCGTCCAAATACCTGCTTAGTATAATTGGCGACTTAATAACCACCGTGGAAAACGGCGACAGTCTTTCCAACTCCCTTTCCAAGCATGAAAATGTTTTTGGTAATGTTTATGTCAGTATGGTCATGTCAGGTGAAATGTCCGGTTCGCTGGATAAATCCCTAATTTACCTTGCCGACCAGCTGGAAAAAAATTACGCTTTGCAGGGCAAGGTCAAAAGCGCCCTGACTTACCCGATTTTTGTTTTGAGCGCCTTGGTGATTATTGGCTTGCTTATGTTTAAGTTTGTCCTGCCCAACCTGACTTCTGTCCTTGAGGAGCAGGGCGGGAGCCTACCGCCCATTTCCCTTGCCTTAATTGCTTTTACCAAATTTTTCAATAAATTTTGGTGGCTGGTTTTAATGCTTATTGCCGGGGCTATTTTAGCGGCAAGGTTTTACATTAGGACCACAGCCGGCAGGTATGTTTGGGACAAGATGAAAATTCACTTCCCAATTATAGGGGATATTTTTAAAAAGATTTATCTGGCCCGCTTTTCCACTAACTTGGGCACACTGGTTATTGGGGGTATTCCTATAATCAAGTCTTTGCAGATAGTGGCTGAAATTATAAATAACGTCGTATATAGGGATATTATTCTTGAGGCTGTCACCCAAATCCAGGCCGGCAAAAGCATAAGCGAAGGCCTTTCCGGGCATACCGAGTTCCCCAGTATAGTAACCCAAATGGTAAAGGTTGGCGAACAGACGGCCCAGTTGGACGACATTATGGGTAAGCTGGGAAATTTTTATTCCCAGGAAGTGGACACTAAAGTGGCCACTTTGACCACTTTACTGGAACCTATTATTATGATTATTTTAGGCATCGGCGTCGGTGTTTTGGTGGCGGGCATCTTGATGCCTATTTATAATTTGGCGAGCACAGCAGGGTAGGTAGTAATCGCAAATATACAAATTGTGACAAATATACAAATCCTAGAAATACTTTAAGTTTTATTTGGATAGTAATTTGTATATTTGTGTTGATTTGTTTATTTGGGAGTACTACTATGTGTATAACTTTATTTGCAAATAACAGTGAAGATGATACAATATTATTAATTAAATTGAAATATAATTTCAATTATATGCGATCGGGGGTGAAAAAATTGAGAAAAACAAACAAAACTGGTTTTACGTTAATTGAATTATTGGTGGTTATTGCCATTATCGGCCTTTTGGCTTCTGTGGTTTTACTTGCCCTAAACTCGGCTCGAGCCAAGTCCAGGGATGCCAAACGCTTAGCCGATATCAGGCAATTCGCCTCCGCTCAGGAATTGTTCTTTAACGACAAAAACTCTTATCCGACCCAGAACGGTACAGGACTCTTTGTTAACACCTATTTGGCTCCGACTTACATCGGGCTAACTCCTACAGCTCCGGCTCCCGCGGATACAGCGACTTGCTCTGCTGTTTATAACGGTTTGACTGGTAACGATTACATCTACTCCAGCACCGGTGGAGCTACAAGTGTAGCAACTTATACTTTAAGCTTCTGTTTAGGCGCCCAGACCGGCGGCTACTCAGCCGGTATTCACACATTAACTCAGGCTGGAATTCAGTAGCCAATCGCAAACAGGTGCCCCCGCAAAAGGCTGGGGCACCTGTTTCGTACTTTAGTTTATGGGCATATCCTTTTTAAAATTTAAAGCTTATATTTTAGCAGTCCTTGTAGCGACTGTTCTTTTGTTAATAAGCTTGTTTTTTGGCATTAGGAGCGGCAAGGCAAACGCGCAGGCCAGGATTGTCTATGAAACCGCGGATCAGCTGGTAAAAGGTTTGGATAATTTTTTTAGCGACCAGGACCGTTTTCCCGACTCAGCCGAGTTTGCCAACCCGGATATTTTGTTAAACTATTTTTCCCGCCTTCCTTATAATGTTTCTTTCGGCGCGGCATGCTCTGAAAATTTTATTTACAAAAGAGCGGGCCTAACCGGCTACCAACTGGATTTTTGTCTTACCGAAGGCGCTAATGGCTACCTAAAAGGCTGGAATATGCTTAGTGTCCAGAAATAAACCATTTTTGGAATTATGAATATGGAATTAGGAATTATGGGTGGCCATAATTCCTAATTCCTAATTCCTAATTCAATAGTTCCGGCTATGTCCTTTTTATCTAAACTTCGCGTTCCGTACAGGGAGGACCGCCTTTTCGGTATTTTATTTTTGCTTGCCTTGTTTGTGCCGCTGGCCTTTGATTTTTACAATTTTGAAAGTTTTGAAATAATCAAGTTCGCTGTTTTTGCGCTCCTGACCGGCGCCGGGCTTTTGGTTTTTTTTAAAAAATATTTTTTTTCGGGCAGCAGGGAAATTGTCCTGCGCGGCCGCAAGCCGTTTTTTTTGGCTATTATCCTGTTTTTGGCCTGGGGTATTTTGGCCAGTTTTGCCGCGGCAGATTTTAATTACAGTTTTTTCGGCTTCTATCCGCGTTTTACCAACGGCTTGTTATTTTATTTTATTTGGGCGATACTATTTTTTTTACTGGCCGGAATAAACCGCCAACAGGTTTGGTTTTTGCTGAAAGTATTGTTTTTTTGCGCAGGCTTAGTGGCGTTTTGGGGTATTCTGGAAAGCATTGGGATTGGCTATTACGTCGGGGCAAGCGCGGAGTTATTTACCCGCTCGGCTCCTAGCTTTTTGGGCAACCCGAATTTTTCCAGCATGTTCATGGCCGTGCTGGTTCCTTTAGGCGTCTATTTTTTCTTTACTTCTGAAAGCTTTAAAGCAAGAATTTACTACTCGGTCAGCCTGTTCCTCCAGATTTGGGCAGTAGTCGTGCTCGCCAGCCGCGGGGCCATGCTTGCCCTGGCTTTCGGTTTGGTTGTTTGCTTAGTCTTTCTTTTGATTTTTAGGATTAAGGGCTCCATAAGGTTAATTTTTTGTTATGCTTTGCTATTGCTATGTTTTGCCGCTTTAGGCTTGGCTTTTTTGAACTTCGCGCGTCCGGGCACATTGGCGGCAACAGTCAGCCTAAAAGAGGCTAATGTCCAGCAAAGATTCGGCGTCTGGCGCTTGTCTTTAAATGCCATAAAGGAAAAACCACTTTTGGGATACGGCTTGGGCAACTTTGAGTTGCTGTTTGAAAAAGAGAGGCGGCTCAGCACAATCAGGACGGGTTTTTTTGACGACCCACATAATTTATTTTTATACCTGGCGGCAACCGGCGGCGTGGCATTTTTGCTGCTGTTTTTGTTTTTAGTTTTTTACCGGCCGGTTTTGGAGCTAAAGCAAATTATTTCGGGCAAAACCGGCAATACTGGGGAAAGCTTCGCCCTTTTTGGAAGCCTGGCGGCCTGGCTTGCCGCAAGTTTTTTTACGCCTGTTGCCATTCCCTGTTATGTGCTGCTGGCTTTTTTACTCAGCGCTTTTTTTTCTCAGTCTCACAGTTTTAAAATTACGCGCATCCGCGGTTTCCGGTTTTTGGCAAAAGTTTTCGCTTGGGCTTTAGTCGTTTATGCCCTCAGTTTTATTTTAGCCGAGCATTTGTTTTTTGCCTCCATTAGGGCCTATAACCGGGGCGATTTTGTAAAATCCCACTCTTACGTGCGCGCGGCTGTTTACCTAAACCCTTCCAACAGCCTTTACTATGAATATTTGGCCGGCAGCGCCGCCCGAGCAGAAGCGCCTCTGGGAGAGTTGAATAAAGACATCCAGGCTTTTGCCGCCTTCCACGCCCAGCGCAGCTATACCTATGTCCAGATTGCTAATCTCTACTACTTGCTTTTATACAAGACCCAGGATCCGGCCTACCAGGCCATAATTTTAGAAAATCTGGAAAAGGCCATTGCCATGGACCCTTACGCTTCCAGTAATTATTTTTTGCTTTCCCAGTACCGAATGGTTTTTGGCGACCTGGATGGAGCCATTCTCGCGGCCAATAAGGGCCTGGACCTTGACGGGGGAAATATGGAAGCCTGGGTTTTTTTAGCGAAAATCTACCAGTACCAGGGTAACCGCGAAATGGTCCTCAAAATGCTTAACAGAGCCTTACTGGTGGCTGACGATAAAATTAATATAATTAACTTAGTAGCTGTAGCCAAGGCTGTACCGGACATCAGAAGCCTGTCTTTTACCCTCCACCTCAGCTTGGGCGAGCTAGATTAAAAATATGGAAATTTTTAGACTTTTTTTAGTATTCATTTTTGGGACCGCCGTAGGCAGTTTCCTTAATGTGGTTATTTTGCGCCTGCCTGCCGGGGCACGATTAACAGGCCGTTCCCATTGCGCCTCATGCGGACATGTTTTGGGATTTTTAGATTTATTTCCGATTTTAAGTTTTATTTTTTTGCGGGGTAAGTGCCGTTATTGCCCAAGTAGGATTTCTTCGCGTTATATTATTATAGAGGCTGCTGTGGGCATTTTGTTTGCCTTAGCCTTTCTTTTCATTAGTCCATATGACGCGGCAGGCGTTTTAACTCTGGTAAAATTTTTACTGCTTATCTCCGTATGCGTAGTTACCTTTGTGGTGGATTTGGAACATTATGTTATTTTGGAAAATTTGGTCTTATCGGCCGCTGTCGCCGGGCTTTTGATAAATTTGAGCTTGGATTTGGCCGGGGGCCAGAAAATATTTTCTATCTCGTCTTTGTTTGTCGCTGGACTTGCCGGAGCAGTTTTAGGAGCCTTGCCTATTTATATTTTATGGTACGCGTCCAAATTTAAATTAGGAGAAACCGGCCGCTGGATGGGCTTTGGGGATGTGGAATTAATGGTGTTTTTAGGCGCGGTTACAGGGTTCCCCATGGTGGGCATTGTGCTTTTTATAGGCGTATTAATGGGAGGGGCTGTTTCCGTATTTTTACTGCTATCAGGCAAAAAAAACCTAAAGAGCCAGGTTCCGTTTGGGACTTTCCTGGTTCCGGCGGCAATTGTTACAATGTTTTACGGGGAAAGACTACTTTCTTGGTATTTGGCAATTTTAGGTTTTTAAAGGTATAATAAATTATAAACAGCTAGATTGCCTTGAAACAAAAATTACCCCCTAAGATGTTTTATTATCAACCCTCGTCCAGCCAAAAACGCCAAAAAGCTTTTACGCTTATTGAGTTGCTTGTAGTTATAAGCATTATGGTGGTTTTGGTGGGGGCTTTGACCCTGAATTTAGCTTCCCAACGTACGGCTCGGGATATCCGGCTGGCTCAAAACCAGCTTATTACCGACATCCGCAAAGCCCAGGCCTATACTCTTTCAGCCAGGATTTTGCCTTCAGGCCAGTCAGCGCAATATTATATTTTGAAGTTTGATTTAAGCAACCCAACCCAATATAGCATACAGGCAATATCCGACGCCGGCAGCCAGCCGCAGTTCCAGGACGTGGAAATTATGACCCTCCCGCCTAACATTGAAGTAGGCGCGCTTATTCCTTCGGACAACGCCATAAGCGTTTCTCGTCCGTTTAATAACCCCACCACCCAGGTTATTTTTACAAATTGCGCCTTAGCGGCGTTCGCGGCGCCTTTTGGCAAAATTATTTTGAATGACGGGTGTAACCCGGTCAACTCCAGTTTTTCGCCCGCCAACTTGCTTCCGTCTACTGACTATTACGATAAAATAATAAATTTCCAGTCTAACGTGATATGTAATAGCGTAAACCCTCCGAATCCCCCGTCCTGCACCGCCAGCACCGATTCAATCATGGTAATAACCCTGGTTGATAAACTTAAGACAATCTCCAGAAAAGTTTTAATTAATGCCATTACCGGGCTTGTTTGTCCTACCCAGGATGAGGCTACCTGCTCAATCTCAAATTGATTATATGAAATTTTTCCGCCAAAACCCAACCGGCCCGACTCGGCGAGCCAAAGGCGAGACGGGCACCCCTAGGCTTGCGTTAGGCGAGGCTGGTCAAACTATGATTGAAACCTTAGCGGCTCTATTTATTTTAGTCATGGGAGTTTCGGCCGCCGCCGGACTGGCCATTTACGCATTTAACTCGTCGTCTCTTATTTTAGAGCAGATAGTAGCAACGGGACTCGCCCGGGAGGGTATAGAAGCAGTAAGAAATATGCGCGACAGCAACTGGCTTGCCGAAAGTGTAAGTGTTAATGGCTGCTTTGATTTTGTCGACGGCGCCAGCAAGGCCAATTGTTATACCCACTGGCTTAATAAGAAGTTTTGCATTGACCCTATGGTAACATCCTGCGGCGATGCCGCCGCCGGTACATCGGTTAGTTATTTTTTGGGTTTTGACCCAATATCTTTAGATTTTTGGACTTTAAGCCAAGACGCTTCCAAATATGGTTTGCTTTTTGACCCTTCAAATTCCTTGAGCAAAGGTTTTTACAGCCCTAATGCCGGGCTTGCTTGCGACAACTCCGCCGGGCTTGCCGGCTATTGCCGGAAAATTATCCTGACAAAAATAAATTCAGCCCCTTATGACCAGGATGCCGGCCCATTGCTTAAGGTGCAGTCCATGGTTTGGTGGGTGGATAAAAAGTGTCCTCCCGCCGCAGATTTTAATCTCGCTAGGTCTGCCTGTAGGCTGGAAATGGACACTTACTTAACCAATTGGAAAAATTATTAATTCTCTACTAAATACCTGCCTACCGCAGCCAGGCTAAAATTTACGAAAATACGAAATCTAATATTTACAAGTTTAGTATTTTAGCTTAACTTTCGTATTTAGTAGAAAATATATGAAATATTTCAAGCAAAAATCAGGTTTTACATTAATGGAAATTGTAGTGGCCTCCGTCGTGTTTTTAGTGGTCACCACATCTTTACTGTCTTTATTCAATTATGTATTAAAAATTAACCGTAGAAGTGAAGCTTTAAGGCAGGCATCCCAGGGTATGAGGGACTTTGTGGAGTACCTTGTAAAGGAAGTCCGCAATGGACAGATTGATTACGGTTACCTTGATCCCGGAGGCGCTTTGCAGAGTTCGGCGAGCTTCCTTTCCACTCCCTGTGGAAGTATTTCTTCGGTTTCTACAACCACGGCGGCAGGCTATGATTTGCCTGACAATAAGCTAGGTTTTTGGGATACGGATAACAATGAAATTTGTGTTTACTATGCCAAGGCCGATAATACTTACGTGGGACAAAATAATTTTACTTCTTCATCACCGGGAAACGGGGCTAATTTAGTAATTGCCAAAAGTTCATTGCCTCTACAGGTTTTGAATCCTTCAGATTTTACTGTGGAGGGGCTTAAGTTTATAGTTAAGCCCCAAAAAGACCCTTATATCCTGGGCAATCCTTTATCCCAGCCTTTTGTTAGCATGGCCATTAATTTTAAAGTTTCTTTGCCGACCGGTGAGCAGGTGCCGATTTACTACCAGACAACTGTTTCGACCAGTAAATATGATATTTCCGGCGGTCAGTACGCCGCCTCCGGCTCTTTCTCCGCC
>JAHFJJ010000009.1 GCA_023245895.1 Candidatus Doudnabacteria bacterium | reverse complement strand
CGCTGGGTCGGTTTTAGTTAAGGAAAATCGTATCATAGCAACCGGTTATAACGGCTCGCCGGCGGGTTTGCCGCATTGCGACGATGCCGGGCATTTATTGGAAGAAGGCCACTGCGTGCGCACCATCCACGGCGAACACAACTCGCTATTGCAGGCCGCCAGGCAGGGCGGGACATCTACCCACGGCTCAACCATGTACACCAAATACAGCCCGTGCATCCACTGCGCCAAATATGTAATTGCCTGCGGAATTAAAAGAGTGGTGGTGGGGAAAATTTACAGGAACCCACAGGCCGTGGACATGCTGAAGGAAGCGGGCGTGAGTGTGGAAGTCTACCAGGAAAATGTTAAATGGAGAGAAGAGCTTTTACAAATTTTTGGGGAAGATATTCCGGAAAGAAAAAATGAAGGAGAGATTAATTTAGGAAATGGCAAATAAATATATTTAGATATTAGGATATTGGATATTAAGATATTAATGAAAATCCTAGTATCAATTAATAACCAATATCTACAAATATCCAATATCCTATGAGAACTATTTTAGCCATAGTAGGTTTGCCCGGCGCGGGCAAAACCGAAGCCACGGAGTATTTAATAAAAAAAACCGGCTGGCCGAAAATTTATTTTGGCCAGGCGGTGGTGGACGAAGCCGCCCGGCGCGGAAATCTCGGAGAAGCCGGGGAACGGGCGGTACGCGAGGAGTTTAGGCAGAAGGACGGCATGGCCGCGTTAGCTTTGGCAAATATGCCCAAAATTAAATCCATTTTTGCAATATCATCGGTGATTTTGGAAAGCATGTATTCTTGGGAAGAGTATTTGGAACTTAAAAAAGAATTTGGCGAAAGTTTTAAGGTATTGGCAATTTACGCGTCGCCCCAAACCAGAATCAGCCGTATGGAGAAAAGACCGGTCCGGCCTTTGACGCCGTCAGAACTGGAATCGCGCGATTATTCGCAAATAGAAAATTTACACCAGGCCGGGCCAATTGCCAGGGCGGATTGGACGGTAGTTAACGAAGGAACATTGGATGAGTTATTTTTGAATATTGATGAAGTAATTAAAGTTTTATCGTAGTAAGATATTGAGATATTGGATATTAGAAATTAGCTCCGTAAAATATCCAATATCAAATATCCAATATCAAACAATGAAAGTCCGCATTAAAAAAATATCACCTGATATAAATTTACCCGAGTACCATACTTCCGAATCCGCAGGCTTTGACATTGCATCAGCAGCGGATGTGGTGGTGCCTCCGGGCGAAGTGGTTAAAATACCTACGGGCTTGGTTATAGAGGCGCCAAAAGGGCATTTTTTGCTTATTGCGGCCCGCAGCAGTCTGCCTTTAAAAAAAGGTTTGGCTATGGCTAACGGCATAGGGGTGGTGGATCCGGATTATGCAGGACCCAATGACGAAATTCACATTTTAGTGCATAATTTTACCAAGGAAGAGGTTGAAGTTAAAAAGGGCGAAAGACTGGCCCAGGGGCTGTTTTTGCCGGTAGAGCAGGCGGCTTGGGAGGAAGTGGATAAGTTGCGGGATGATGATAGGGGGGGCATGGGAAGTACGGGCGGATATACACAGTAATTAGTTATTAGTGCTAAGTTCTAAGCTTTGGCTTTGCGCCTTACTTAGCACTAACAACTTAGCACTTAGCACTTGTATGATAATTGGGCTGGTCGGAGAAAAATTGGCGGGCAAGGATACCGCGGCGAATTACCTGGCGGAGAAATACGGCGCCGCGCATTTTAGGTTTACCCACATTTTGGACGCGATTTTAGAAGATTTGTCCCTGCCCATATCCAGGCAAAACGAAATAGATTTGGGGCTGGGCCTGCGCAAAATTTTTGGCGAACATGTGCTGGTCAACGCTTTGGAAAAACGCGTCAGCAAGTCCTGGGCCAAGATAATTGTGGTCAACGGCATCCGTATGGATGAAATGGAAATTGTTAAATCTTGGGAAGGCGCCAAAACTATTTATATTACGGCGCCGCTGGAAACCAGGTTTGAGCGCTATAATATTAGGCATGAAAAAGTTGACGACGCCCAAATGGATTTGCGGCAGTTTACGGAGCAGGAAAAGGCGCCTACGGAAATAGGCATTCCCGATTTGGGCAAAAAGGCGGATTATAAAATTGAAAATACCGGTAGCCTTGAGGATATGTATAGGAAGTTAGATGAAATAATTACAAAACATACAGGCATTGTTTAGAGGCAATAGCAAAACTGCGGAGTTCTCTCCTTTTAAGGAGAGATGCCCGTAGGGCAGAGAGGTTGCAGTAATAGGCGAGAAAAACAACCTCTCCCTAACCCTCCCCTTATAAGGGGAGGGAAGCTCCGCGAGTAAACCTATTTATGAAACTATCTTTTGGAAAGTCTAAAAAGTCCGCTTCCGCCGCAAAAGACCGCAAAGGCCGGTTTATTGTAATTGACGGCACGGACGGCAGCGGCAAGGCGACCCAGACCAAGCTTTTGGTGGAAGAACTTGCGTTGGCCGGCTATAAAGTGGAAATGACGGACTTTCCGCAGTATGGCACCAAATCCGCCGGGCTAATAGAAGAATATTTAAACGGCAAATACGGCCAGGTTGGCCCGGAAGCGGCATCCATTTTTTACGCCATAGACAGGTTTGATGCCAGTTTTAAAATCCGCCAATGGCTTAAGGAAGGTAAGGTGGTTATATCCAACCGTTATGTGACGGCCAATGCCGGGCACCAGGGCGGTAAGATTGCCGATGATTTCCAAAGACTCAAATTTTTTAAGTGGCTCAATAACCTGGAGTATGTAATTTTTGGCATCCCCAAACCCGACCTGAACATAATTTTGCACATGCCGGCGCAAATGGCCCAAAAGCTGGTGGACAAAAAATCCGCGGACGAGCGCAAATACGCCAACGGCAAAAAGCGGGACTTGCATGAAGCCGACATTAAGCATTTAAAAAACGCCGAGAAAGTTTATTTGGAAATAGCCAAACTTTTCCCCAACACTAAATTGGTAGAATGCACATCCCATGGCAAACTTTTATCTCCGGCTGATGTCCACAATAAAGTTTGGGAACTGGTAAGGAGAATGGCTTTAAAAGGGCTTAAATCACCATCTAATTAGAAAGGAGATGTATGAAAGTATATTTGGATCTTTTGCAAAAAATTATGGACCAAGGCGTGCAAAAGCACGACCGTACGGGCACGGGGACAAAATCTATTTTTGGCTACCAAATGCGTTTTAATTTGGCCGAGGGTTTTCCGCTTTTGACGACCAAAAAAGTCCATTTAAAGTCCATCATTTATGAATTACTCTGGTTTTTACAGGGCGATACCAATATAAAATATTTGAACGACAATGGTGTTAGGATTTGGGATGAATGGGCGGATGAAAAAGGGGATTTGGGCCCGGTATACGGAAAGCAGTGGCGCGCGTGGAAGGGTTATAACGGGGAAACTTACGACCAAATTTCTTACGTTGTGGACCAAATAAAAAACAACCCCGATAATCGGCGAATGATAGTAAGCGGTTGGAACGTGGCGGATTTGCAATCCCTCATCGCCGGCAAAAAAACCGCGCCGCCGCCCTGCCACACCATGTTCCAGTTTTATGTTGCCAATAATAAGCTATCTTGCCAGTTATACCAACGAAGTGCCGACGTGTTTTTAGGCGTGCCGTTCAACATTGCCTCTTACTCCCTGCTGACAATGATGATAGCGCAGGTTACGGGACGGGAGCTTGGCGACTTTGTCCACACTTTTGGCGATGTCCATATTTACAACAACCATTTTGAGCAGGTCAGGCTTCAGCTGTCGCGTGCGCCAAAAGCTTTGCCCAAAATGAAAATCAACCCGGAAGTTAAAGATATTTTTGGTTTTAAATTTGAAGATTTTACTTTGGAAGGCTATGACCCGGAGCCGGGAATTAAGGCGCCAATTGCGATTTAATATATCGAATCTGCGAATGACTGCGAATCTGCGAATTCGTAAATTCGTAGACATTCGCAGATTCGTCTAATTCGTTGATTCGATATATTTATGATAATTTTAGGACCTGTAGCGGTATCAGAAAATAACGTTATTGGAAAAAATAACGACCTGCCCTGGCATTTGCCGGAAGACTTAAAGCATTTTAAGGAGCTGACCTTGGGCAAAACGGTTTTAATGGGACGCAAGACTTACGAATCCATAATCGCGCGTTTGAACAAACCTTTGCCCGGAAGAAAGAATGTCGTAATCACGCGTCAAAAAGATTTCAAAGTTCCCGAAGGAGTTTTGGTTTTTTCCGATTTACCATCAGCCTTCCAAAAACTATCAGCCGAAGACATTTATATAATAGGCGGGGCGGAAATTTACAAACAAGCCTTGCCACTGGCGGATGTTGTGTTAATGACGCACATCCATGACAACTACCTGGGGGACGCTTTTTTTCCGCCTATAGATTGGAACCAATGGGAAAAAGTTGAAGAAGAAAAGCATGAAAAATTCACTTTTGCAAAGTATAAAAAGAAATAATTGTCATTGCGAGTGCATCCGAAGCAATCTCATCACGGCAATAGATTGCTTCGTCGGCTGCACTCCTCGCAATGACAGAGTAAAAGCCCCTGTACACCGGCGGGCTTTTTTGGTATAATTTCACAAAGTTCCTCTCGGTCTTCGCGCCACGAAAGGCGGGGGTATGGACAAGCACAAAAAGAAAAACACCGTTCACTTTGCTATAAGCGAGGAAGAAACGGCGACGCTGTATGCTTTAGCTTCAAAAATTGGCCGTCCGACCGCTACCATCTTGGGCCATTTTTTTGAGGCTATGACAGAAATAGGTTTTGAAGCCAGCCTGTTTTTGCCCCCAATACCCAGTTTTAGGGAAAAGGGGGAGTCCCTCACGGTTAGGGTTTCGGATGAGTCCCATGAACACATTAACACAGAAAAAGACAGCCGAACCCTGACAAAGGAATACATTGGCAGACTGTTGTTCCTTAGGACTTGTGAGCTATGTGAGCGCCACAAAGTCCAGGTAATGCCAACGAAGGAGGATATTCGCGGCTGGGTAACGCATAGGGCGGCAGAGGTTTCCTCAGTAGTTGCCGGCTCTGCCATTAGTAATTTTTTCGGAGGGTTTTTTGGCAAACGCAAGTAGCATTTAGGGCGCAACCGTATACGGATGCGCCCGATTTTATTTTCTAGACCAAAGCCTTTAAATTTGCGATAATATCAACATGAACGATTTGATTAAGCGTCTGCAAAATCTTTTAGATGAAGTTAAAAATCTAAAAGAACATTTAAATTTGCCCCAAAAGGAGCAGAGGATTTTGGAAATGGAAGAACAAATGCAGGCCGGGGATTTTTGGGCGGACAACCAGCACGCGCAAAAGGTTTCGCAGGAGTATAACCAGTTAAAGAAATTTTATGATTTTTGGGAAGGGTTGGAAAAGCAGATTTTGGAAACATTAAATTTAGTTAACGCAAATGTAGTGCAGGCCCCTGGCCTGCCTTATCAGCGCGGACAGCAGGCCGAGGGCTTGCACTACAGCAAAACAGATATTGACTTCCTAGAAAAACAAGTTGCTGATTTAGAAAAGCAATACAAAAAAAACCGTTTTGTTGCACTGCTTTCAAAAAAATACGACGATCATAACGCCATCTTTTCCATCCACTCAGGCGCCGGGGGGGTAGACGCGCAGGATTGGGCAAGCATGATATTAAGAATGATATTAAGATATTGTGATATTAAGGGATTTGCCACGGAAGTTTTGGAATTAAGCAAAGGCGAGCAGGGCGGCGTTAAAACGGCAGTGGTGGAAGTCCACGGGCCTTATGCTTACGGACTTTTAAAAAGCGAGGCCGGCGTGCATCGGCTAGTAAGACTCTCGCCATTTAATCCTGCCCATACGCGCGAAACATCATTTGCCCTTTTAGAACTTTTGCCTTTGCTTGAGGAGCAGGAGGAATTAAAACTTGACCCCAAAGATTTAAAAATTGAAGCCAATACCGCCAGCGGCCACGGCGGACAGTCGGTTAATACAACTTACTCCGCAATCCGCATTACGCATATTCCTACGGGTTTAAAAGTCAGCATCCAAAACGAAAGGTCACAGCATCAAAACCGGGAAATAGCGATGAAGATTTTAATAGCGAAACTAAAAACGCTTGAAGAGCAAAAGCTCCAGGCCACCAAACAGGAAATCCGCGGCGAATTCAAGTCCGCGGAATGGGGCAACCAAATCCGTTCATACGTGCTTCATCCTTACAAAATGGTCAAAGACCACCGTACCGACATGGAAACTTCGGACCCGGACTCGATATTAAACGGGGAACTGGACGAGTTTGTTGAAAAGTTCCTTGAAACGCAGGCGAATTAGGAATCAGGAATTATGAATTAGGGCTTCCTCCTTAATTCCTGATTCATACTTCATAATTCTTTTTTAAAATAGCAATCGGATTGGAATTTTGATATACTGTATAAACATGCTAAGTTCCAAATAAAGACCAAATGATAAAATTCCAAAACGTCATAAAAAAATATAACAATGCCGACACGGCTTTAAACGGCATTAATTTGCAAATTAACCACGGCGAATTTATTTCTTTGGTCGGGCTTTCCGGCGCCGGAAAATCCACCTTGCTTAAGCTGATTATTGGCGAAGAGCAAATAGACGGCGGCTCTATTTTAATTGATGACATAGATATTTCACAGGTAAAGAAATCGGACCTGCCTTATTTAAGGCGGAAAATCGGCATGGTTTTCCAGGACATTAAACTCCTACCCAAACGCACGGCGTTTGAAAATATTGCTTTTGCCATGGAGGTTTGCGGGCATTCTTTGGAGAAAATCCAGGAAGAAGTGCCTAAAGTTTTGGAGCTGGTGGGGCTACTTCATAAAAGAGACAGTTTCCCGCATGAAATGTCCGGCGGAGAAAAACAGAGGGTTGCCATCGCGCGTTCTTTATCGCATCGCCCTGTCCTGCTTTTGGCCGACGAGCCTACCGGCAATTTGGATGAAGTTAACGCGGGCGAAGTTTTGGATTTGCTTTTAAAAATAAACCAACTGGGAACAACCGTAATTTTGGCCACGCATGCCGCCGATTTGGTAAACAAAATTAAAAAGCGCGTCATTACTATAAAAGAAGGTAAAATTACCATGGAGCAGGAAAAAGGCAAGTACAAGTTATAAATCACAATTAACAATTTACGATTAACAATTAACGGGGGCATGTAAGAGTTAATCGTAAATTGTTAATAGTTAATCGTTTAGCCATGCTTGATTCAATCTCATTCTTACGCATAATAAAAACCGGGTTCGTCAATTTTTGGCGCAACCTGTGGTTGTCTATGGCCGCGACTATGGTAATGACTATAACGCTGGTAATTTTCTCCACGCTTTTTTTAATGTTTATGCTGACCAATTATTCCATCCATACCATCCAGAACACGGTGGACATAAGCGTCTACTTTAAAATTGGCCTGGCGGAAAAGCAAATTGCCAGTATACAAAAAAGCGTTGAAAGCGACAGCAGGGTCAAAGAAGTAACTTATGTTTCCGCGACCGAAGCCTTCAACGACTTTAAGGACAAGCACCAAAACGACCCGCTTATTACCCAGTCCTTAAACGAGCTGACAGAAAACCCTTTGCCCGCGACTTTGCATATTAAGGCTAACCAGTTGGGCGACTATCCGGCCATTGCCCAAAATTTGGAAAAGGACCAGTATAAGCAATTCATAGATAAAGTAAATTTTGAGGACAACCGATTGGTCATTGAGCGCTTGGGCAAAATTTTAAGGTTCATTATAACCTTTGGCCTGGGCTTGGTTATTGTCTTTGCCATTATTGCCATTTTGGTAATTTACAACACCATTACGCTTACAATTTATAACCGCAAGGAAGAAGTGGAAATTATGCGGCTGGTGGGCGCCACCAACTGGTACATCCGCGGGCCGTTTTTAACCGAGAGTATCTTGTACAGCATTTTTTCCACTATTATTACCCTGCTGTTTTTGTTGCCGATATTCGTAAAAGTAATCCCGCGGGTGGTTGGTTACGTAAACCCGCAAATAAGCTTTTATAGCAATAACATATTTAATTTTTGGATATTAATTTTAATGCTTTTTGTCCTTGCGCTGGTTTTGTCTATTACTTCAACTACGATGGCTATTAGGAAGTATCTTAAAATATAGCTTAAATAAGCCAAGAAAGAGGTTTTTCACTACGCTCAGAACGACCCGCAAGCGGGTCGTTTGACAAACTAACCTAATAATATATACTAACAAAGAGCCCAATAATAGATATTGGAAATCAGATATTAGAAATTAGACGGACTCTCTGAAATTTCGGGGAGTTTTTTGTTTTTTATGAAAATTATTTTACTAAAAGATGTGGCCGGTCAGGGCAGGAGGGGTGAAATTAGAGAGGTTAACGACGGCTACGCCAAGAATTTTTTAATCGCCAAAGGCTTCGCCCAAATTGCTACTTCGCAAATACAGGCTAAAGCTGCTAAAGAAAGTAAAGAAGCTGAAGTTAAAAAATTAAAGGAAGTTGAGAAGTTACAAAATCTAAAAGTAGATTTGGAAAAGCGGACTTTTACGGTAAAAGTTAAGGTGGGGGACAAAGGGCAGATTTTTTCCGGAGTGCATGAAAAGGACATAATCAGCGCGATGAATAATAAGATGGGGCTGTCTTTGGAAAAGAATCAGGTAAGTTTAGAAAAACCTATAAAAGAACTGGGCGAGCATAAGGTTAAGTTAAAACTGGCTTCAGGCATTATCCCGATTATTAACATTCACGTGGAGGCGGCATAAATGAACCCGACTATTTGGGAAAGTAACCCAAAACTTAAAAAATTGTTGTTGGTTTTGATTGTTGTATTTTTGCTGTGCGGCATTCTCTTGGCATTTTTCTCGGTATGGCAGAAGCAATACCGCCAGGAAATTTATTACGAAACCGAAGGCGGCTTGCCGGTGCATAAATCGCAGAAAATTTTAGAGGTCCCGAGTAGCACGACATCGGAGGTTAAGGGATGGAAAACTTATAAGAATGATGAATATGGGTTTGAAGTAAGCTATCCCGCCAGCTTTGTACCAGAGGCCAATGTAGATAGCGAGGTAGTCTTGTCGTTGTACAGAAGTTATGGCGAAGGCAATGGGGTTGAATATGTTGCATTTCATAAGATTCCTGACCAAGGATCTTTCAAAAAAAATTTAGATTACGCTAAAATAAATTTAAACAGCAATTTTAAGAACTTTCAAGGTTCGAACTGGAAAGGTCTTTATCAAGTAGACGAAAATCCTAAACAAGGAGGCGGAGGCGGGGACTCAATGTATATCGTTGCGCCGGGAAAAATTTACCTTGCTGAGCAATATAATGGCCAGGGAAATTTAACTCACGAGCTTTTTTTACAAATTATAACCACTTTTAAATTTACAAAATAATTCACAACCCTCACCCTAGCCCTCTCCCAGAGGGAGAGGGGACAAAAAATCTATGTCCTATCACATCAAACCACGCAAAGCCAAGAAGTTAGACACTAAATTTATTTTTGTTTCCGGCGGAGTTATATCCAGCGTCGGAAAAGGCGTTACAACCGCGTCGCTCGCCGCGCTTTTGGAAAGCCGCGGTTTTATAGTGGCGCCTGTTAAAATGGATGCTTACCTGAATGTGGATGCCGGAACCATACGTCCCCAAGAGCATGGCGAAGTGTTTGTGACCAAGGACGGAATGGAGACAGACCAGGACTTAGGCAATTATGAAAGGTTTATGAATGCGGATTTGTCAGCATCAAATTACATTACCAACGGCCAGCTTTACCAGAAAATAATCCAAAAAGAACGGAATTTTGAATATGACGGCGAAGATGTGGAAGTGGCTTTGCATGTGCCGGAGGAAATTATCCGCCGCCTGGAAATGGCCGCGCGCGAACGCAAAGCGGATTTTGTAATTGCGGAAATTGGCGGCACGGTAGGGGAATACCAGAATATTTTGTTTATGGAAGCTAACAGGATTATGAAGTATAGGGATGGGCGGGATGTGGTTCACATTCACGTGGCTTACTTGCCGACTCCGCCATCAATAGGTGAAATGAAATCCAAGCCGGCGCAAACATCGGTCAGGCTATTGATTGGCAGCGGCATTCAGCCTGATTTTCTCATCGCTCGCGCTGAAAAGCCTGTTGATGACAGAAGGAAAGAAACTTTGGCCTGGACTTGCAATGTGCCGGCAACAAACATCATCGCCGCTCCCAATGTTGACACCATTTACCGCGTGCCTTTGAATTTTGACCAGCAAAAACTTACGGACAAGATCTTAGAAAAATTCGGTATGAAGCCAAGGACCAGCAAGCTTGGGGAATGGAAAAAATTGATAGATAGGATAACCAAAATCAATTCCTCTAAAAAAGAGGTTAACATCGCTGTCGTTGGAAAGTATTACGAAACAGGCGCGTACAAACTGGCGGATGTTTACATATCGGTAGTGGAAGCTATTAAGCATGGCAGTTGGGCCAATAACGTAAAGGCTAACCTGCATTGGGTGTCCAGTATGGATGTTGAAAAGCACGGCGCCAAGAAAGTTTTGGGAGAATTTGAAGGCATTGTCGTTCCGGGCGGATTTGGCAGTCGCGGCACAGAAGGAATGATAGAGACTATAAAATACGCGCGCGAAAATAAAATCCCGTATTTGGGGTTATGCTATGGCATGCAAATGGCTACCATTGAGTTTGCCCGCCATGTGGCAGGTTTAAAAAAGGCCAATACTACGGAAGTCGATGACGACACCCCACATCCGGTAATCCACATTATGCCTGATCAGGAAAAGAAACTGCTTAATCGCGAATACGGCGCCACCATGCGCCTGGGCGGTTGGGAGTGTAAGCTAATGCCTGGCACGATCACAGCAAAAGTCTATGCGGATAGTGGTTGGATTAAAGCCTCCGCCAAAGGCGGATCCGCCTCCGGCGGAAAAATTAACGAACGCCACCGCCACCGTTTTGAATTTAACAATGAGTTCAGGGAAAGACTGGTGGAAGCAGGTTTGGTAATTTCCGGAACCACGCCCGATGGAAAATTAGTGGAAATTATTGAACTTAAAGACCATCCATTTTTTGTAGGCAGCCAGTTCCATCCCGAATTCCTCTCCCGCCCGCTTTCTCCGCATCCTCTGTTTGTCGGGTTTATTAAAGCGGTGGTAAAGCTGAAAGGCAAAAAGTAATGGATTATGTATCTATTATAGGCATGGTGGGTGCGACGCTTACGACAATTTCCCAAGTGCCCCAGCTCATTAAGATTTTAAAAACCAGGCATACAAAAGATTTATCTATAAACACATATTTAGTCTTACTAACGGGAGTTATTTTATGGATTATATATGGGCTGCTTTTAAAGGAGCCTCCCATATATGTTGCAAATATAGTTACTGGATTTTTGGCAGCAGCAATCTTATTTTATAAACTTAAATACGGATAAAATAACTGCGCCCCCGAGTCCTGCCAAGTATTGGCAATGGTCGGGGGCGTTGTTGTTTTTCAGGTTTTGGTTATCCTCCTTTCACTAAATCTGTCCAGGGTGGCCAGAACCATAAGAAATGCCAGCATTGTCCAAAAGGATGTTTTGGCAATAGAGAACGATTTGTATGGCAGCGACATTGCCGGCAAAAGTAGCAAATAGACAAATACCGGCGCGGCCACGTAAGAAACAAGTTTCCGAGTTTGCTCGTAATGCTTTTTACAGAACTCAACCACGGCGTACAGCGTGTAGCCGGTGATTGTTATGGCAGCCAGCCAGAAGGCTGCTTTGCCGCCAGATTGACGAATGCCGATTTCACTGCTTTGAAAAACAGGCAGGTCAACCAAAGCCCAGACAAAAAGCGGTATAAGCAAAATGCCCGGACTGTATTCCGTGATAATGTGGAAGAACTTTCGCATCGTGCACCTCCACAGACAGTTTAGCCGATTTTTAATGGCTTATCAATAACTAAAAAACCCTCTCCTGGTTATGGGAGAGGGTTTAACTTTAAGTTCAGATTTACTTGGAGGATGGGACTACGTTTACAATCTTGGTTCTGCGCAAATTGCCGTGGAATTTCTTTACCATCCCCGGTACCAGTCGTCCCGTTGCGGGACTCCGGTACGGGGCTGCGTGCTCTACGAATGTTATTTGACGGTCGGTATTACATTAACGATACGTGTTTTTCTGAGGTTGCCGTGAAATTTTCGCACTTGCTTGTTCTGGAATTTAACTACGCCTGTAGCCAAAGAATACAAAGTGGAATCGCCGCCCTTGCTTACGTTCTTGCCCGGGTGGTATTTGGTGCCGTTTTGGCGGACAATTACGTCGCCTTTTTTAACGGCTTGGTTGCCGAATATTTTTACGCCTAAGCGTTTACTTACTGAATCGCGGCCAAGTGCTGTACTGCCGCCTGCTTTTTTATGGGCCATAAAAGAAAATTAATAAATTAATTTTAAGAATCAAGATCCAAGAACCAACGAAATTCCAAGTTTTAAAATTTAAATATTTAAACCTTGGTTCTTTTTTGGTTCTTGCAATCTTGAGTCTTGGATCTTATTTAAGATTTTTAAACTTTTTCAAAGATAGCAATCTCTCTTGCCACAACCTGGTCTTTACGGTCGTAAATTGAGGTTTTGCGCTCGGTGAGCTTAAGGAATTTCATTTTCTTGGCTACACCCGGAGAAATAATATCCACTAAATTATATCCTAAGTCCTGGGCAAAGTCAAGACTGGGGAACATTTCATAAGCGTCGCGGTTTTTTCTGTAAGCGGGTACGCACATAACAATCCTTGCCTTGCTTGGCAGGAATTTGGAAAATTCAGTAAAGCTTTTTTTATATAACTTTTCCAAGTCTTTAAAATTGGCCTGGATTTCTTCCGGCTTGGGGTATTGGCCGTAAATTGGGCCCAACGTGCCTTCGGTAACTATGGCGTTTATTTTATTGCCGGACTTAGCAATGAGTCCGGAAACTTTGGTGGCGTCTGAAATTTCAACCCCATATTTTCCCGGCGCAACTTTATAACGGTTCCTAAACCATTCCAAATTTTGTTCACTGCCTTTTATGGCAATTTTGTTAATGTCGCTGCCTATCATCCTAAAGCCTAAAAGCAGGCCTTCCTGCACAATAGTGCCAATGCCGCAAAAGGGGTCTAAAATGGTTTCACCGCCGGGACAGTTAGCCAGGTTAAGCATGACTTGGGCGACTTTCGGCGGAATCATGCCCTGTTTTTCGTCCCGCGCCGGGCGCTGGTAGTCGCGGCGGCCGTAATCTTCAAAATCCTGCACGGTTAAAGTTTTGGCAGTAAAAATATTTTGTGCTGATGCCAGAATGCAAATTTCCGCGCCTTTGCTAAGCAAAAGATTTTTTGTAACGACCACCGAGGCCAGTGACAGGGAATTAAACTCGGGCAACACCAGCCTGACGCTAAGGCCGCTTTCGGTCAGCCCATTTTTTATCATCATGCCCACGCGTTTGGGTTCGGTAAAAATTGAAGTAAAAAATTGCGGGGTCTTGGCGTTAGGGTTTGGCGCCGGTCTTTCCAGCAACTGCATATCTAAAATATAGATGCTAACGCCAAATTGCATCTTGCCTTTGTATTCCTTAAAGAATTGTTTTTTTAAAACGCTGGGCTTAAAGTAATGCTTAAGCGCGAAGTTGATGGAATCAGATTCCCGTTTTTTTATAATATCCACTATTTCCAAAATTTTTATGACTCCGCCAAGTTTTTTTTGCAGGCGGTCAACATACAGGGGTTTTTCGGTTTCTATTACTAAAACTTCCTCGGACGCTTCCAGGATTTTAACCGGTTCGCCCGACAGATTTAAAGAAGCGTCCGGTTTTTCCAGGACCGCGACCAGCTCGGCTACCGATAAAGTATACACCCTCCCTAAAACAAAAGCGTATTTCATAATTTAAATGACAAAAATTAAAAAAATGAACAAAAATGACAAAAATAGGGATGCAGTATATTTTTGTCATTTTTGTTCATTTCCGTCGTTTTTGCCATTGCTATTTTGTGTTATAATGTCTCCAAATGATAACTTACGAAGAAATAAAAAATTGGTGTGCCGAAAAAGAAAATAAAAACAAGGTTGTAATAGCGGCAGGGTTTTTATTGATTTTTTTGGTTGGCTTTGGCGCCGGAAGGTACGAGCGGGGGATAGCGCGGGATGCGTACAAGCCTTTAACCAATTATACCACAAAACAGGCAGAAAAACCAGCCCCGGCTGTAGCGGGGGCCGCTATTGAGGTTGGCACAGTAAAGCCAGCCGCGCCGGCCGCAACTAGTGCTTTAAACGGGAATTGTCCGGTTAAAGGCAATATTTCCAGCGCAGGCAAGAAAATTTTCCACGTAAAAGGCGGGGCGTTCTACGACCGCACCAAAGCTGAACAATGTTTTAATACCCCCAGCGAAGCAATTGCGGCCGGGTTTGTGAAATCAAGCCGTTAAATTCAGGGTTGACGACTAGTATTTTTTTGTTTACAATATACGTCCAAGGTTCGGGATGAAAATTGTCGTAAATTTTCTTCCCAAAAATTCCCGCGCCGGGGCGTGGGTCCTGCGAACAGTCAGCAGTATAGGGACGGGGACTGCTTGCGGAAGAATGAGAAGGAGGAAGCACTTTAGGGTATATGCCGCCGCCCGGATGTTTATATATTTAAAGTTTAGGCGGGTATAACCTAACTCCTTAGAAAGAGGTAGAAGATAAGGATGGAGGCGCCTCACCTCCGTAACCTAAACGCTTTACGCGGTCTTCAAGAGCCCTTTCTTCTCATTACGCCGGGCGGCTTTAATATACGCCCGGTTTTGTTATAATAAACTCATGTTTCCAAAAGTCAAAAAACCTAAAAAATTAATATATCTTGACCACGCCGCGGCTACGCCTTTGGACCCACAGGTTAAAAAAGCCATGGAGCCTTTTTTGGCTGAAAAGTTTGGCAACCCGTCTTCACTTTACCAAAAGGGCAGAGAGGCTAAGCAGGCGATTAATGATGCCAGGGTAGTGATTGCAAGATTGATTAATGCCCGGCCATCCGAAATAATTTTTACCGCCGGCGGGACGGAGAGCGTAAATTTGGCAATTTTCGGGGTAGCACGGATGGACACGAATACAAAAACAAATAAACACGGAACGTCTCATTTTATCACATCCTCTATCGAGCACCATTGTGTAATTAATTGTTTTAAAGCTCTGGCAGGGGAGGGGAATAAGGTAACTTTTGCGGAGGTTGATGAGCAAGGCTTTATAAGTCTGGAAAAATTAAAAAAAGCCGTCCGTCCGGAAACCGTTTTTATTTCCGTAATGCTGGCTAATAATGAAATTGGCACGATTGAACCTGTGGAAGAAATAGGCAAGTGGCTAAAAGGGGAGAACCAGCGGCGCTTAAAAAAGGATCAACAGCCAATAATCTTCCACACCGATGCCTGCCAGGCCGCCGGGTTTTTAGATTTAGACGTGAATCGTTTGCATGTGGATTTAATGTCCGTTAACGGCAGTAAAATATACGGGCCCAAACAGAGCGGGTTTTTGTATGTACGGAGCGGAGTTAATTTAAAGCCCTTAATTTACGGCGGCGGCCAGGAACACGGGATGAGGAGCGGAACGGAAAATGTCGCGGCTATAGTAGGACTAGCCAAAGCTTTTGAATTAGCCCAACAGGACAAAGAAGATGAATCCCAAAAACTTTTTAATTTAAGCGGCCGTTTAATAAAAGGGGTTAAAAGGGGGATTAAAAATATAATTATTAACGGAACTGAGTTAGGTAAAAGATTACCTAATAATATTAACCTAACAATAAAAGGGCTGGAAGGGGAGGCCTTGATGCTGTACCTAGACTCCTACGGCATATCAGCATCTACATCCAGCGCATGCAGTACAGGCATAACAGAAGCTTCTCATGTGTTACTTGCCCTGGGTAGGACCCAAGCAGAGGCCAAGAGCAGTATAAGGTTCACTTTAGGTAAAGGTACAAAAAAATCCGAAATAGATTTTGTCATTAAAATTTTACCCGGCTTAGTCAAAGAACTTCGAAAAGTAAGTAAATTAAAAGAATAAACAATAAATTAAGCTTTATTTAATACCAAGGCTTATTTATATAGGGAACTGTGGAAAACTATGTATTCAGCACGACGCATAATGTATCTTATGCGTCGTGCTTACAATATAAAAGTTTTTATTTGCTACTTTTTTGCGCTTTATTATGCTCTAGGTACAATGAATTAAAGAACAAATCAAAACGGACCTATAAAAAGAGTAGGCCCGTTTTGAGACTAACTATCGTGTTATGTCTTTCTTTTGTTAACTTACTAAATGCTCTATACTTTATATTTTAAACGACTATATAAGGTTTAAGAGTGGTATGATGAAGCCTGTTGTATTGTTGCATTTCCTTAAGGAAGTCAGATTTGTTTAAAACGATAATATTTTGGTCTAGTTTGTTTGATCTGTTTGTAATAATTTGTGTTATTAAGTCTCGGCTATATTCTTCAATTTCGTGCATTACTATAAAATATGTTTTTATTGTAATTCCTTGATATTTTTCTCTCTTTGCATTCAAATTACCGTTGATTTGGTTTCTATTTTTGGCAAAAAATACGTCCACTACAAACTCCCCGTCTTTGTGGTATACAAAAAAGTCCCCTCTTAATTTATCTTTAAATTCAGCCCCCTTAGGGAAGTATCTGTTTAATGGCTTTTCAACATGGACAAAATGTTCCCCAAAAAAATTAATGAGGACATTCTCAATTTCTTTTTCACCTTTAATACCTCTTTTTCCGATCTCCTTAGCAATCTTTGACCTGTTTTCTCCTGATCCAAAATCTGATATGGGTAGCCCTAGCTTTGTCCTTAAACTTTTTAGCCCGCCAAAGGCCCTCTGAATTTGCCTTGAAGAAGGAAGGTACTCATAAGCGTCAATTTCCTCAGCGGTTGGATATCTGCCATTGTCATCAAAGTATTTTTTTAATCCATCGGACAGGTTTTCATGACTCCAAAGTTGTAAAGTTTTATTTTTGAAGTTTTCCCCTACTCGGTTTTGTTTTTTGAGATTTGGATATTTTTGAAGTAAAATTTCCTCATTATCCATACCATATAAGATTATTTAGTATACATGCAAATGGCCGCCTGTGGTCATTCCGGTTACATGGGACGTGCCGCAGCTAGGAGTTGTAAATTTATATTCGTTCCAAATTTGCAGGCCGGCGTCTTTAACTGCTTTGCAAAGTTTTTCTACTTCCTGCTCGGTCCTTTCGACTGAAGTACCTATGTCCGCGCAGGTGCCCGTAAAGTGGCAATCGTCCCTTGCGGCGTGGTCAACAGTTGGAGGGTAGGCTTCATTAATAACTAATTTGCCATAGCTGGCTCTGGCTCTAGCCAGTCTTTCCACAACACTTTTTTCCAAAAAGGTATTTTTACCCCTATCTTGGGTCCCGTTGCCGGTTAGTCCATAGGTAGAACCCGAGTAATCTACGCAACCAGTACAATTGGGAACCCCAGGAACTTTTTTACCTATCAACGCCCTGTGGGCGGGGTTGGTAGTCTCGCCCTCTGGTTCAGCAACCGTGGGTAAATCCCCAGTTTTTACGCTGGGCGGTTGTATGGTCTGGAATTTTATAAGGTCGGGGTTAATGGCTTTAAGCAGGACAAAGCCGGCGAGCAAGATAACAATGCTGGTTAAGGTGCTAATTAAGATGCTTTTGGCTTTTTCCACGGATTCGGCGTTGCCTTCCGAGCCCATATAAACGTAGCCGGCAATTACTATGAAGAATACGCCTACAACACAGGCAATGACTATGGCAAGTTTGTAGAGCCTGTTAATGCAAAGGAATAAATCGCCGCTGTTTGCGTTGTTAAAAGCGGCCTGGTCTTTATCTATTGTTAATGTGCCTACAGCCGTCTGTTCTTGGGGTACCGGAGTTGGCGCGCACAAGTAAGTTTTAATTTGGTCGGATACATGCGCGTCAGTAGCGTAGTTAAAAGCTTGGGCCGGCGTGTAAGACAATAAAAGTTCAGCCAGGAGGAAGATTAAAAAATATTTTTTTGCTTTTGGCATATTCGGTTTTTAAATTAACTTTTATATATTTTTTAAGGGATCCTTCGCATGCACTCAGGATAAAATTCCGTCAAACGGAATTTTAATTAGCGCTTAGAAAATCCAATGGGTTGTAGGTATAGCCATAAGGCACTAAATACGGCCCGTAAATTTTTGTGTAAGAACCCTGGTTAACCCCAAAACCTTCCGCGTCGTAAACCCCAAAGTGCAGGTGGTATCCCCTTTCCGGCCCGTAAATTTTTGCCGTGGTGTTTCCCGTGTTGCCTTCGTAGCCAATTAGGTCGCCTTCGGCAAGGTGTTGGCCAATGGTGACGTTAAATGCCCGCATATGGGCGTAGAGGGTTATTATTTGGCTGGCGCCGTTTTTGGTGGTTATATTATGTTTAACTGCCACCCAGTTGCCAAAAGTCGCGTTGCTGTGGTCGGTATAAAGGACGTTGCCGTCCGCCGCCGCGTAAATGGGCTGTCCCGCAGGGCCGGCCACGTCTATGCCGTTATGGAAATTATAGCCTAGAGATGTAAACCCGGTATTGCCGTAGCCTTGGGTTAAAATGCCATCCATGGGCCAGGCCAGGACGCCTTTGGCGCCGGTTATGGTTTTATTGCCCAAACGCGCGCGGACCTTGGCGTCTAAATCCTGGATTTCTTTTTGCAGGTTGTCCGCGTCCTGTTTGCTGGAGGCCAAAAGTTTTTGATAGTTTTTTTCTAAGCCCTGCGTTTGAGCCAAGAGCTGCTGTTTTTGATTTTTAACCGTTGTTAAAGAGTCCCGTGTAATCTTTAGTTGTTTTTTAAATTCTTCCAACTGCCGGACTTTTACCTCTAAATCATGTTCCTGTTTTTGCAACTGGGCTTTTAAGTCCTTAATTTTTTTTACCAGCTGGTAGACCCGGTCCTGGAGGTTTTGGTTGTATTGGATTTGGTCTAAAAAATCCGAAAGGTTATTGCTTCCAACCGTGGTCTTTAAGGCGTATTGGTCATCATATTCTTTTAGCTCAACCACCAACTGGCCAAGTATTTTTTTATTGTCGGCTATTTCCTGGTTTTTTTGCGCAATTAAGTTTTGTGTCTGGGTAATTTGCAGTTTTACGTCTTCAATCTGGGTTTCTTTTGCCTGGATTTGCAGTTCCGTTGAAGCAATTTGGTTATTGTAGATAAAAATTTCATTTTTCAGGCTGCCGGCTTTGGCCTGGGTTGTGGCAATTTGCTGCTGGTAGCTTTTTATTTGCTGGTTTAGCTGTTCCAGTTTTTTTTGGCTGGCCGAAAGTTGGTCGTCAATCGCGTCCGCGTACGCTAACTTAAAATTGCAAGCCAAGATTAAGGCGAAAACTAGCCCAAGAGTAATTTTTAGCTTTATTTTTGTCTCATATCGCCTTAGCATTTATTATATTATAACAGGAAAAGGCAAGCCTTGGCAAAAAACGTATGGTTGGCGTGTAGTTGCTCGATTCATCGATCCGCCTAGGCGGACTGATAAATCAGGCAACTACATTTAAGTGCTCAATCGCTGTATCTATCCTATTTAAAATTTCCTGTTTGCCCAAGCCCAGCGCTATAAGCGATGCCACTTCAAACGGTCCCGGGCTTTTTTCCTGGCCGGTTAAAGCCACCCTAAGCGGCCAAAGCACGGAGCCGTTGTCATAGTTGTTGTCGACTATGAATTTTTTAATTGAAGTTTCTAGTTTGTCCTGGGTCAAATCGCCATCGGCTAATTGGACAAATAAGTCGTGCAGGCTCAATAATGCTTCTTTAGTTTTTGCCGCGTCGCTTTTTTTCCAAATTAAGAGATTCCCCTCGTATTCCGGAGCCACAAAACAGTATTTGGTGGACTCCCCTATTTCCGAAAGTTTTTTTAAACGGTCTTGTTCAAGTTTTGCGATGGCTGATAAATAATCATCGGAAAACCCTCTCCCCGACCCTCCCCCAGAGGGGGAGGGAGCCAAAAGACCCGCTTCCTGCCAAAAAGGTTTTAGAACGTTTGCCAGTTCTTCCGACGGCATTTTTTTAATGTATTGTGAATTGAACCAGTCCAGTTTATTGTCGTCAAACACGGCACCAGATTTATTTACTTTGCTTAAATCAAACTGTTTTATTAACTCGTCCAAAGAAAAAATTTCCTGGTCGGTTTTAGGATTCCATCCCAAAAACGCCACAAAATTAATTAAGGCTTCTTTTAGGTAGCCATGTTTCAAAAAATCTTCCACGGACACGTCGCCCTGGCGTTTGCTAAGCTTGGATTTGTCGGGGTTTAGAATAAGCGGTAAATGGGCAAATTGGGTCGGCTCCCAACCCAGGGCTTTGTAAATAAGCAAGTGTTTGGGCGTGGATGGAATCCATTCCTCACCCCGGATTACATGGCTAATTTCCATGTAATGGTCGTCAACCACCACAGCCAAGTGATAGGTTGGAAAACCGTCGGATTTTAAAATTACCTGGTCGTCCAGCAATTTGTTGTCATAGGTAATTTGCCCGTAAATTAGGTCGTTAATTACAGTTTCGCCTTCCACGGGAATGGAAAAACGCACCACCGGATTTTTTCTGGCAGCTTTGAATTCTTCCTGTTTGGCGGCTACTTCACCAGACGTTAAATTCCTGCAATGCCTGTCGTACATGGCCGCTTTTTTTAGCGCCATTTGTTCCTTGCGCAATTCTTCCAGCCGCTCGCTGCTGCAAAAACAATAGTAAGCGTTTTTACTTTCCAAAAGCGTATTTATGGCTTCTCTATATTTATCTAATCGTTTGGATTGTAAATACGGCCCATGCTCTCCCCTCTCGCTAAGTTTTCCATCAGCGTTAAAATAAAAACCTTCGTCAAATTCAACGCCAACCGTTTGCATTACCTTTAAAAGATTTTCCACGGCGCCTTCCACCTGGCGGTTTTGGTCAGTGTCTTCCACCCTTAAAATATGCCGTCCGCCGTTGTGCCTGGCGTACAAAAAAGAAAACAGCGCGGTGCGAAGCGAACCAATATGGACAAACCCAGTCGGGCTGGGTGCGAAGCGGGTTCTGACTGTTTTAGATTTAAGATTCATAATTAAAGATAATAAATCCTTTAAATTATAGCTTTTTTACCAACTTTTATCAACACTAAAAAATAAGCCGACCGGTGATTTGCGTCTAAAATCACCGGTCGGATTTATAGCCGTTTACAGAATAGGCATGAATGAGCGGTCTGGTTGGCACTTGGCCAACTGACGATAGATACCTGAACCTCCGTGCCGGGCCCAAGGCCTTCCTGTTCCATGAACACGGCGGTCGCGGCGTTATCTAAACGCGCTATAAGCATGCCGCTTTGCTCAAATCCCGGAATGGCGTGCGTGCTGACCACTGTAGCCTTCAAAGTTCTTTGGACATTAGCCGGGTCTGTGACGGTTTTGGGCGACATGACACCTCCTTTTGTAGAGGAAGCGTACTCTTTTTATGGCCAAAAATCAAGCCAAATCTTCCATGACAATTTTTGCCAAAGGCAGGCGTTCGGGATGGATGGCGGTTAAAAGTTCCCCGATGTAAACCCATTTGAAATTTATCAGCTCTTCTTTATCAAGATTAATTTCTTTTTCATCACCAACAAATTCAAAATAGACTATATTTTGTGTTTGTCCTCTATACCTATAGGCTTTGTCAAACAACCTTTGCCAAGAAGGAGTAAAGTCGTAAGTATTTGTACGGGAAGAAATTTTTACAAATTTTAAATTTTTGATTCCGGCTTCTTCCATGGCTTCCCTTGCGGCGGCTTTAGTCAAATCTTCACCTGCATCAATTCCCCCTTGGGGCAATTGCCAGTAATTTAAATATTTATCTTTTTCCGCTTTTCGGGCGTAAGTTTTTTTATCATTTGGATTCCTTTGGGCAATAAAAATTTTTTGGTCTTTTGTTATGGCAACAACAACGTTTTTCCTATAGGGCAAGTACTGGCAAAGTTTGTATAAAAAGGTTTCCGCGGCCAAACCAAAAGTCGCCTTAATAATTCTCTTAAAACGGTAAGGCTGGGTCATAAAGCGCCAGAGCCATTCCAGGCCGGCGTAGCGGATAAATTTTGGCGGCGCGGGCTTTTTGCCGGCAATGTAATCAAAGCTCCCGCCGACCCCTATGGCAAGCTTGATGTCTAGCTTGTCAAGAGTATGAGAAATCCATTTTTCTTGTTTTATGGGGCCGTAGGCGACAAGTAGGATGTCAGCTTGCGTCCGATTAATATCGTCTACGATTGAAGGATCCCCGGGATTTTTGTTTGACCAGCCGGCAATTTTTAAATCTTGGTATAACTCACGGCCGTGAGTTATACCAAGATGGATTTTTTCGGCTGCTATTTTTGGGGTATCGCCAAAGCCCCCCAAAAGATAGATTGAAAGATTATTTTCCGCCGCCAGTTTTGCCAAATCCCAAACTAAATCCGCGCCGACTATCTTTTCGGGTAAAGCTGATTTAATCCATCGCGGCCGGAAAATTATGGCGGCCAGGCTGTATTTAATCTGCCACAGAGCCTGTAAAATCATCAGCCAATAATTTTTTTGTTTCAGCGGTAGGGATAAATATTTGCGCGCCCAAAAAATGCCGATGCCGTCAGCCACGGCAATGTCGGCTTTATTCAGCATCCCCATAATTTTTGGGTCCCTAAGCCCCGCGTACAAAAATTCCGAATAAACCGTGGTTACCCAGGTTTTTTGGTTTACTGCGATACGGCGCAGTATCGAAGTAAGTAATTCTTGCTTTGTTATAGCATCTACTTTTAGCCCTCCGACATCTGCTTTATCCATAAGCGAATTATACCTTTTTAAGGTTGACTTTACAATTAAATATTGCTATTTTTAAGGCCTGCTTGAGGCTAGAGATTTAACCACAATTTTGTTGTTAATTCTGTGGTTTTATGCCACACACGTAATCGGTAGTTAGATCTAAACCGGTTCCGTGCCAACCTATACGGGAGGAAAAGATGGAAGAAAGAATCACCGCATCGAAGTTTTTTGCGTACCTGGTGTTGGTAAAAGTCCTCGAGGATCTTTTCAACACAACCGATTTTGACCATCGGTGGTACGACCTGACAATGGAAGTCACAGATGTCACGAATTACCCTCAAGGGTCTCAAAGACGAGATGTGATTTTTGTGGTCAAACAGACCTCGGCCAGGGAGTGGCGTTTGGAAGTCATACTCCAAGGAGACCAAGGAGAGGGGTCTTGGACTTACGGAGAGGTAAAAGTAAAAGGTCCCGACAAATTCACAACTTTTTACCGATTTAACGCCGGAGGGATTTTCCGTGCTTCTAAAGATGGCGTGATTGAGCCTCTAAAGTCCGGAGCCACATTCGCGGTGTACCCGAAGTAAGACTCCGGAAGGCCGCCAAGTACAAGCAATCCTCGGCGGCCTTTTTCAATATCAATAAAATCCTGTATAATCTTTATATGGAATCTTTGGGAAAAATAGCGAAATTTTCATCTAAGCTGGCTAAAAAGCCGGTGGTAGACAAGCATCTCCACTCCCCTAACCATTTGCTGGCCGACGAGCTTTCGGTTAAGTTGAATGACAGGAAGCATTTTACCTTTTATTTAAAGATGGCGGTTTTGTATAATCACGACTATTTGCGAAGTTTGGCGGGTCAGGTTTTGGAAGGCAAGGAAGTTAAGACGCCGGGCAGGCTGTTTGCTTATTTGATTAAGAAAAACAATCAGGAACGAAAAGCTAAACCATCCCGAGCCGGGACATCATAAGAACTAACGGCGAGGGACCCCCTTATGCCTGATAATTATCAAATTTAAGGGATTCCTCGGCTGCACTCGGAATGGTAAATGACTCTAATTATGATACTGCCAATTCTTACATATCCCAATAAAGTTTTACGGGAGCCGACCGAGCCGGTTGTTTTTCCGTTGTCAAAAGAAATAAAAAAGCTGACTAAAGACATGATAGAAACAGTCAGGAAGGCTGACGGCATTGGCCTGGCCGCGCCCCAGGTGGGAAAATCGGTAAAGTTAATTATTGTTAACCTGGAAAAAAACGGCGTGCCGCTGGTGGCGCTTTATAACCCTAAAATTTTAAGCAAAGGTTTTAAAAAAGTTGATATAGAAGAAGGCTGTCTTTCCCTGCCCGGAATTTTTGGTATGGTAAGACGGCCGAAAAAAGTTACTATACAGGCACAAAACTCGGAAGGCGAAGTTATTAAATTTACCGACGAAGGCTGGGTTTCTAGAGTTGTCCAACATGAAACTGACCACACAAACGGGAAGCTTATTATTGACCTGATTAAAAAATACACTCAGGGGGAACAGATTGTTAAGGATTGGAAGAAAGAGAAATTATTGTAGTAATCCCAAATATACAAATCAAAACAAATATACAAATACTGAAGTTCCGGAGATTTGTATATTTGTCACAATTTGTATATTTGCGAACCCTGCCTATGAAATTCATAAAAGACCTTTTATTTTTTGAAATCCAAACCACAGGGCAGGACCCGGAAAAAGATTCCGTTATCCAGCTTTCGGCAATCTTGCTGGACAAAGACAACCTGCTGGAAAAGAATAATTTTAATTCTTACATAAGAGTCAGCTATTTGGATGCCATAATAAACGAGCATGCCAAGCTTTTAAATACCGACTACGAAAGCCTGCGCAAAAGCCCTAAGGTTTACGACGCAGTTAAGAATTTCCACAAAAAATTCGGAATTAACCTGCTGCTCGCAACCCACAGCTTAAGCAACGTGTGGTTTTTAAAAAATGCCTTTAAAAAAGCCGTTGTGCCTTTTGACTACGATTCCCACGTTGTGCAGGTCTGGACTTTGGGCTATATTTATACCTTAAATTATGGCCTTAAAAAAATGCCGACTTTCAACACTTTTCTGGATTATTTTAAATTAAAACAAAAGCATCCGTTTGACGCTATGGAAAAGGTAAGGCTTGAGGCGGAAATATTTAGGCGTATAATCAAGGAGGTGTAGTCTTCTCCGCCATTCCGAGCCCGAATGCATCTGAGGGCGAGGAATCCCTTAAATTTGTGCAAGTTTGAGGGAAATATTTAGGTATTTAATTAAGGGATCCCTCGGATGCACTCGGGATGGTAAGGATAAGTATGAACTTCAAACGCGATATACTTTTAATAGACCTAGAATTTAGCGGCTTTGATTTGCAAAAGCACGAAATTTTGCAGATTGCCGCGGTTTTACTGGATAAAAAAACCTTAAAAGAGAAAAAGGTTTTTTCTAGTTTTGTCAGGTCTACAAAATGGGAACACCGAGACCGCGAGTCTATGGCCGTAAATAAAATCAGCCTGGATATGGTTAAGGACGCGCCGTCCCTAAAGGAAGTCATGCGGTTATTTGATAAAACTTTTGGCCATAATGTCATCCAGGCTTTTTACGTCGGCTTTAACGACAAAAGGTTTTTGCTGGACGCTTACAGGAAAACCAAAACCAAGTGGCAGTTTGATTACCACTATTTTGATTTATGGGCTTTGTTTTATTCTTACCTTGCGATGAAAAACGGCCTGAAGTCTAAAAAGGATTTTGCGGGTTTTGGGTTGGAGTATTTAATTAAGCGGTTTAAGATTAAGATAAGCAAAAACCAGCTGCACGACGCGCTGGTGGACTGCAGGGTGGAGGCGGAGGTTTTGAGAAAAGTAATTATGAAGGCTTGATAAAAATGAGTGGGAGGGGCGTGGAATACCCCTCCGCATTCTGGCAACTCCTATTTGAGAATTGGTTGAAGTTCCCTGCAAGGGAATACAAGCACGCCCGAGCCGAGGGCATTTCTTTTGTACGCTGCGGCGCATTGCTTTGAGTCCAATTTCCAAACCTCCAGGACTTCTTCTTTGTGGTCTTTTTTAAAGGTGTTGCCTTTCTCGATGCCTTCTGTCAGGGCCCTTTGTTGGTACGCTGCCTGGGATTTGGTGGATTCCCGAAACCCCAGGACAATTGTAGTTAATATCAGCAAGACCAAAGCAATCCGGCCAAGCGTTTTCAGAAGTTTCATAGCCATCCTCCTTATTAAAATATTAACATGAAAATAGTATTCTTTGGAACAGCAAATGTAGCGCTCCCGATTTTGGAAGTTTTAAATAACAGCCATCAAGTCATGGCTGTGGTTACAACGCCGGATGTTAATATTGGCAGGAAACAGGAGCTTACAGAAAGCCCTGTTTCGGCTTTGGCTAAGGATTTAAATTTAAAAATTTTAAAGCCGCAAAACGTAAAGAACAACCCTGAATTTGCAGAGGAGTTAAAGAAATTGGAAGCGGATATTTTTGTGGTGGTAGCTTATGGAAAAATTTTGCCAATGGAAATTATCAGCCTGCCGAAATTAAAAGCCGTGAACATACACTTTTCGGCCTTGCCCAAGTACCGCGGCGCTTCCCCTATTCAGGCGGCTTTGCTAAACGGAGACCGGCAGACAGGCACAAGCTTATTTATTTTAAATGAAGTGGTGGACGGCGGGCCTATGCTTTCCCAAAAAATAGTCGATATTGAGCCGGATGATAATTATTTTACGCTGTCAGATAAATTAGCCAGGGTATCGGCGCAAATAGTAAACCAAATTTTGGAAGAATACTCCGCCGGAAAACTTGCTCCCCTTCCCCAGGACGAAGCGGCTGTAAGCCATACTAAAATTATTACCAAAGAAGATGGCAGGATTTTTTGGGAAAAATCAGCTGCGGAAATTTACAACCAGTTCCGCGCCTTTTACATTTGGCCGGGGATTTGGACAACTTGGAACGGACAGGTTTTGAAGATAACTGAGTGTGTGCCCAATCCGGAACTGCGGAACCAATCCGGAACTGCGGAAAACTACAGAACGGGCACAGTTCTGGAAGGCGGGATTGTAGCCTGCGGTGAAAATGCCGCATTAAAAATAAACCGGCTACAGTTGGCCGGTAAAAATGAAGTTTCTATAAGTGAGTTTTTGAATGGATACAGGGAGTTTGTAGGCAGCAGGTTGGGATAGAATTATTCCTGTCATTGCGAGGAGTGCATAAGGCGAAGCAATCTCTTAATTAAATAATAAGATCGCTTCGGCTGCACTCGCGATGACAGGGTTTATTTAAGATACCTCTGTTTATTCCTCAAATGTTCCTCATAAGTTTTGGCATAGTAGGCTTTGCCGGTGGTTTGGTCGTGAAGAAAATACAAGAAGCCGCTGTCGGTTGGGTTTAAAACGGCCATTATGGATGATAGCGAAGGGTTGCAGATGGGCGAAGGCGGCAGACCGCGGTATTTGTATGTGTTGTAAGGAGAGTCTGTCTCCAAGTCTTTTTGGCTGACGGCCGGGTCGTTTTTGCCGGTAACGTAATTCACAGTCGCGTCGCTTTCCAAAGCCATTTTAATATTTAGCCGGTTATAAAAAATCCCCGCAATAGTTTTTCGCTCCTCATCAAGCCCTTCCTTTTGTGTGGCTGTAATCGTGGTGCGCCCGGTTTCTTTTTCTATTATAGAGGCCAGAACAATTGCTTGATATAAATCCAATCCTTGTTTTTTAGCTAGAGCTTCGGCAGTATCCGGCAATTTGGATCGGAAATTGTTTAAAAGTTTGATGATTATTTGTTCGGCGGCTTCTTTGGGGCTGTTTACGCCCCTGTCTTTAATGGATTCAAAAAGGCGGTAAGTGTCGGGATACAAAAAACCCTGCAAGTCGCCCTTAGCCTGCTCGGGTAAAAAATTATATTCCGAGACGTCAAAATTTTTGGCGGCGGCCAGGAAGTCCTTAGCAGGCACAATCCCCTGCTTTTCCAAGTAATCGGCAACTTCCTTATTGCTCCAGCCTTCAATTAGCCTAATGCTTATTTCCGGCGCTTTGGCATTCTTTTGGGCTTCTATAAGGGCCAGCCGGCGTTTTTGCCGGTTATTTAGTGTAATATAAACGCCTAAAATACCAGTTAAAAATAGGCTTAAAATTATGACAATTGAAATTTTTTTAATCATATTTGAAAAACAAAAAACCCTTAATGCCCTACGGACATTAATTATTATAGAAGATAAGGGGTTTTTTGCCTACTGTCTGTTTGCTACTTTAAGTTCTGTTCAATGTTGTCCAAAACTTTCCTGGCATGGTCTTTGCCGCCAAGGCCGAAAGCCAAACCGCCGGCAATGGCCAGCATGGCAATAATAGCCCTGTACAAGTCCTGCAGGTAGTTGCCTACTCCGAGCTTGGTTAAGACTGTCAGTACGGTAAAAATGATAATGGCCCATTTGGTTACATTGCCTAAAACTTCACCCCGGTGCAGCCCGGAAGCTTTAACCGTGGCGCTGACCAAGTTGGAGAAAAAGTTGGCCGCCAAAATACCTAATAGCAATATGGCCATGGCAATTACCACTCGGCCGGCATAGCCTAAAACGTCCTGGTAGAGGAAAGTGGAAACTCCATCCAAATGTAAAATATCCGCGGCTGCAATGAAGCTGCCAAGGAAAAAGAACCATTTTACCAGCCAGCCGCCTAAGGCCGCCAAGCTGAGTTTACGGTCCACTTTTTCCGAAAGATTTTTTAAGCCTAACTGGTTAGCCAGGTGGTCAATTTGGACCATTTCCAAAAGTTTTGTTACAACTTTACTTAGGAAAGTCGCTAGGACCCAGCCAATGATTAAAACAATAATCGCAGCCAAAAGATTGGGTAAAACCATTCTGGTTTTGTCGTAAAGGTCGGCTAATGAATCAATTGCAACTGCTTGATATGTAGGGTAATCCATTTATTTTTTATATTCCTTTTCCGCCAAAGGCGGATCCGCCTTTGGCGGACGTTAATTTTTAATTTGTTAGATTTTTATATTAATTTCTAATTATTTTATTTCTTAAGATCGACCGCTTAAGAAATCCACTGATACACAGATAACCACAGATTGCACAGATTCAAACATCAAAATTTGATGCAGTTATCTGCGGTATCTGTTTTAATCTGTGTATCTGTGGATTATTCGCCTAAAATTTTAATGCATACTTCCCTGCTCCGCCCGCCGTCGAGTTCAACAAAAAATAAGCTTTGTCTTGCTCCTATTGCCAAAGCGGACTTTTCTATGGGTAAAGTTTCTGAAGACCCCAACAGGAAGGATTTTACGTGCGCGTGGCCGTTGCTGCGTTCATTGGGCTCAACATTTTGCCTGACTTCAAATAAGTCGTGGGCATAATTGGTATCCAAAGGGGCTAGGTTGTAAAGCATTTTCATTATGTCCTGGATTAACAGGGGTTCGTTGTGGTTAAGCCGAACTCCCGCGGTGGTGTGCGGACAAAAAATTACCGCAATACCGCTCTTTACTCCACATTCAGTAATATAGCTCTGGACTTGGGCGGTAATGTCCAACATCTCAAACTGTTTTTTTGTTTCTAGTTGGATTTTTTTAAAAAAGTTAGTCATTTTATATGGGACTTACATATTTGGCCGATTACTTTGTCAAAACGCTGCGGTTTTGTTCATCGTAGTCTGACTACGTCTCACAAAATCCTCACGTTTTTCCTGGTTCGCCTTTAGCTTGGGCTTTGCCCAAGCTGCGAAGGGTGTCGTACTCGGCTCAAATCTGTAAGTCGGGTGGGTTGTCGTGCTTTATGCCCTAATTATACCACAAAATCAGCAAATTTAAAAGCCGCCCTGTTAAGGACGGCTTTAAATTAGTCAAGATTACAAAATGGCATCCTTAGCCTGCTTAGCTACGCGGAATTTCAACACGGTTTTGGCCGGAATTGAAATGGAGGCCCCGGTTGCCGGGTTCCTGCCCATTCTGGCCGCTCTGTGCTTCTTTTGCAACTTACCAAGACCCGGGAAGGTGAATTCGCCGCTTTTCTTGGTTTCCGCTACTGCCATGGCAATAATGGCATCCAATATTTCACCCGCTTCTTTACGGGTCTTTCCCAGCTTATCAGCTAGGGCTTGCAATGTCTCTGACTTTGTCATTGTTTTTTGTCTCCTGCTCCTTTTTCCCTCCCTCTCCTTGTCCGACGTAGCCTTGGCGAAGTTGGATGGGAGGGTTAGGGAGAGGGTGCTTTATTTAATTTATTAGACTTTTAAATAGTATACAAAAAAACCAATAAAATCAAGTATTTTTGGCAAGAGTCAAGACAAGAACCTAGAATTATGGATAAGGAATTAGGAATTATGAATTAAATGGCTTATTTAAAGGATATTTTATCCTCCGCAAAAATTTGCTTATTTATTAAGGATTTTTAAATAATAAAATATCCACATGCTGGAAACTTAGTTTTGCGCTTAAAAGTTCGGTGTGGGATAATAAGCGCAGGCTTGAGATTCGAGGAGGAATCAATGAAGAGAAGAAACTTGTTTCTCGCACTTTGCATCGTAGGCGCCTTGGTTCTGGCCGGGGTTGTAGTTCCGCCCCTTGTTCACGAAAAGAGGCTTGAGGAGGAGCATCAAAAGGAACTGGCTGATGCTGAACTGGCGGAGAAAAATATTTTCGCCTCGCTTTCATCCGACGGCCGGCAAATCCAGGTTGTATATCAGAAATTTTCCACCACATTTAATGTGGACCATTCGGCCGTCTCGCCCGATAAAAAAAAGATACTGTATAGCTACGCGCCGTATGGCGGCGGCCAAAACACGGCAATCGTGGAAGTGGGAAAAACTGCTTCAGCGGCCATAGTTATGCAATTCGGCGTTACTCAGATAGATAGAGGCGCGGAGATAGTTAAGATTGCCTGGTCGCCGGACAGCCTTTTTGTGGCTATGTATTTTTTGCCTAAGTACTACCCAGGATATCGCGAACCTCTGCCGAAATACAACGTGGCAGTCGCTGACGCTCAGAAAAAGTCTGTTCGTTGGGTATCGGAATTCGTGCGGCAAGCTATTAACCCTGAACTTTCCAAACAAGGAAACAAACTTTTTTCCGCGCCGGTGCACAGAGCCATGGTTGGCCGGAAAGTTGCGGTTTCCGATCCCCTATGGGAGGGCCACCAGCTTTTGGTTAGCTGTGAATACGCCGGCTTAGAAGGCACGGGGCCCCGTTGGTCTGCGGTTTACGACGCCGATTCCCAAAAGATTGGCTGGGTTGAGTACACCAACAAACAAGAGGCGACGTTTCACTTGACCCAACAGTAATCGTTGCTCAAGAATCAGATTAAAGAGGCCAGTTCCCCCCTGGAACCGGCCTCACATCTTTCTATACTATATTTTCCCCAAAGCCCTTTTTGATTTTAAAAAGAAGCAGCCAATAACGGCAAAAGTGGTAACGGGAGAAAGCCATTCCGGTATGTGGAAGCCAAAGGCGTGGAGCAGCATTATGAGCCCTAAAAATAACAGAGAGTACATTGCGCCGTTTTTTAAATAGGCGTATTTTTTTATGCTGTCAATATTTCTCACGGTCATTTCCCTGACCACAAACGCGCCCAGGCTGTTGCCAACAAGTATCAGCGGCACGGAAAGGGTAAAGGCAAAAGCCCCAAGCACACCATCAATTGAAAAAGTCGCGTCTATAATTTCCAGGTAAAAGATTTTACTTAAGTCGGACATGCCTGTTTGCACCAGTTCTTTTTCCCTGGCCGCCGCGTTTTCCTTAAAGCCGTGGGTAATAAAAAAAGTGGTGGAGCCGATTACCGCGGCAAATGCCATATAAGGGTTAATTTTTAGCGCCAGCCAGACAATTAGGCTTAGAATTATGGAGATGATGGCGTAAAACCACACGCCGTGGCGGAAGAAAAATTTTTCGCCCGAAAGGCCGTAATTTTTTGGCTCCAAAAACAGCCAGTGGACAAAAAGAAAAATTAAAAATGTGCCGCCGGCCATAAGCAAAAGCGGCGCGGTTTTTTCCACGGCCGCCAGCGCGCTCGGGTTGGAAGAAAAAGAAGCGGTAATTGCATCTACCGGACCAAGTCCAGGGGTGGACAGCCAAACTATTAACCATGGCAGTATTCCGCGTATTGCAAAGACGGCAAAAATCATGCCCCAAATTAAAAACCAACGGCGGCCCTTGGGGCTCATGGTTCCCAAGACTTCGGCGTTAATGACCGCGTTATCTACAGAAGAAACGGTTTCAAAAAGGCCGAGGCCTAAAATGGTTAAGATAATGGAGAAAAAATTCATATTAGGATTATAACATAAAAAAGAAAAGCGGCCCCCAAGCATCATGCGAGGGGGCGCTCGTGGTTGTAGTCAGCGCGAGGTGAGTTTGTTTTGGGGTGCGGGAGTTTCCGGAATCTTCCCGTCCAAGATACTGCCGGCTTCGTATTCGCTTAGCCCGAGTCCTGTAGGGGCAACTTCCAGCAATGTAAGAAAGTACCTTAGGCGATTCCGGGCGTCGTCTTTGCCCAGGTGGTTGTCAGGCTCTCCCAGCATTACTGCCCTAAAGTAGGGAGAAACAAGCGGCGCGTATGACCAAAGGAAGCTTCTTATCTCTGTTTCAATTAGTCGGCCAAAATGCGCATTGGTTAGGGGGTCTGTCCAGGCCGCATCGTCCTGCCGTGAATTGGCCGAAATAATAATATCCATGGCCATATCAAAGGCATCATGATCAACCCCATAGGGTTTTTCATCGAAGATTGAAATTTCGCAGTGTAAGGATGCCAGCGGGTTTTTGAAGCTGTCGCTTTTCATCTCTCGCAGGAATTTAATCGACTGGCCAATCTGCTCGCCTTTAGCTTTGGTCCGCAGGTCTGTCGCCTTTTCCCGGGTTACGCCATATTTTTGGCTTGCGTCCCCCTTGTAGATTTGATACTCAACTTTTTCCGCTATTACCCGGCGTTGATATGCCGGACAGAATCCTCGGAGAACCCGGGGGGCTTCCAGGAATTTTACCATGTCCGTAATCAGTGCCTGTGTGTATTCCTGCGCAAAGGCCGGGGCGGCGTAGAGCAGACAAAGAACCATCACAACAAACATAAACACGATTCGTGTTGCTTTCATCTTTTTTATCCTCCTGTGGAATGTCGGTCAAAAAACCTAGAAACTCCCCCGATTATGAGGGAGTTTGGGGGTTTTGTCAATAAAGCTCAAATAAAACATCATGGTACTATTCGCGCGAATAGTACCATGATGATAAGTATTTACTTTAAAAGTTTTTTAGCTTCTTTGCGCAGTTTAGTCAATTTTTTTCGAGTCATAACTTGAGATTTGCCCGAAGCCAGCCCTTGAAGCAACATTTTTTCCAGCCCTTGAGTTTTTGCGATCAACTTCCTTTTCATATTATTGATTTAATCTTTAGGTAGCATATAGGAAAAGTTTATTGGATGGACAATGCCTATTCCACGAAATTGCTTAAGCTTGAGCAAATGTTTTTTGTCCATTGTAATAATCAGGTCCGCATGGGCCGCAACGGCAGACTCCAGGATTTTGTTATCGGCCGGGTCGTCCTTAATTATATTGATTTTTTCAACCGGTTCGACCCAAATTGCCCGCTTTTCCAGGCTCTTTTGCAATATTGGCAAATAAGCTTTGTCCCCAAGCCTCTTTTCAATAACCTTGTCCGCAAATTCTTTCCAAATATCTTTTGAAATAAAAACTTCCTGTTCGGATTTTGGACCCAGACAGGCTTCTACCAAATTGAGGCATAGGCCGTCAAATAGAGTAGAGGCTAAATAAATATTTGTATCAAAGACTATTTTCACAAGTAAAATAATTAGCCAAAAATTCTCTCCACGTCCTCATCGCTCTTAATCCTGAGTTTTTTTGCCATTGGGCGGAAGGCTTTTCTGATTTCATTCCACTCGGACATAAAAATAGCGCCTTTTAATGTTTGTTTGACAAACTGGCTGACGGTGATATCGTTTTTTTTGGCAAAACTAATAACATCCCGCCTTAGTCTTTTTGGCAAGGATACGCTCAAAACCGCAGTTTTTTCTCTTTGGATTGTTGCCATAAATTTATGAATTAATATTCTGTATTAATTGTATATGACAGCGTATTAATTGTCAAACCAGGTACTTTTTTCCTTTTAATTCCTCAGGCAAATAATCGTCGTCATCATAAAGCTTGTAGCCTTTGTGGTAGTCCAGGTCTTTCATTAGTTTAGTCGGCGCGTTCCTAATTTTTAGAGGCACAGGCAGGTTGCCGTGTTCGGTGACGTCCGCCTGCGCCGCCCGAAGCGCGTTATAAGCCGACCTGTCTTTTTTGCATTGCGACAAATATGCCACGCCGTGGGCAAGGTTAATTGCGCATTCGGGATAGCCAATTGTTTCGCAGGCCGCAAAAACCGCGTTGGCTACAACTAAAGCTGTAGGTTGGGCCAAACCGATGTCTTCGGACGCGAAGACTACCATCCTACGCGCGATAAACTTTGGGTCCTCCCCTGCTTCTACCATGCGCGCTAAATAATAGAGTGCGGCGTTGGGTTGGGAAGCGCGCATACTTTTTATGAAAGCGGAGATGGTGTTGTAATGCTCCTCCCCTTTTTTGTCGTAGCGTAAAGTTTTGGATTGCAGAGTGTCTTTTAAAGTCTGGATGGTAATTGAGTCGTACAGGCTTAAAGTATTCTCCAACATCGTGATGGCTTGCCTAGCATCGCCATTGGCCATTTGGATGAGCCAATCGGTTACTTCATCATCTGCAACCTCTCCCCCGGCCCTCTCCTTAAGAGGAGAGGGAGGCTCCGCGGTTTCCCTCCCCTTCTGCCTGTCCGCCGAAGCTTCAACGAAGGCGGAAGGGGAGGGATTAAGGGAGAGGTTGTTTAATGCCTGGCTAATGATGGTTTTCATTTCCCCAGTATTCAACTCATTCAACACAAAAACCCGGCAGCGGGAAAGCAAAGCCGGGATGACTTCGAACGATGGGTTTTCGGTTGTGGCGCCAATCAATGTCAATTTGCCGGTTTCCACAAAAGGCAAAAGATAATCCTGCTGGGCTTTGTTGAAGCGGTGAATTTCATCAAGAAATAAAATTTTGGGTTTAGGAGCCCCCTCTCCCTTTGGGAGAGGGCCGGGGTGAGGGTCATCAGCCACAATCTTTCTTATATCATCCTTGCCCGCCGAAACCGCGGACAGTTCAAAATACTCCGCGCCCATAGCGTTGGCGTAAATCCGCGCCAAAGTAGTCTTCCCTACTCCCGGCGGGCCCCACAGCACAAAACTGAACAAATGTTTTTGCTCAAGTGCCTGCCTAAGCGGCTTTCCCTCCCCTACCAAATGCTGTTGGCCTACAAAGTCCTGCAAGGATTTGGGCCTGATTTTATTCGCTAGTGGCTCCATAATTAAATAGTAAACAATCGTTCACTATTTGTCAAAGTTATTGGATAAAAAAAATACTCCACCCAAAAGGCCGAGTATTAAAAGGTTTTTTACTTAACCACATCCGGGGTGGCGTAGTGGATGCCCGGTCCCCAGTCTCCGACGTCCTTGCCCAGACAGAAAGTCATGGTATAGGCAGTACCGTTGTTGGCAACTTCGTACCAGTAATTGTTACCCCCAGGCCCTGGATTTCCTGAGCAGATGCCGTCCTCCGGCAAAGGCGCGACAGGTATAATTGGCAGGTAGTTTGGGGTAAAAGGCTCGGCAGAAGTATCCATGGAGGCAGGGTCGTCTAAAGCAACACCGGAAGTCCCGGCGCTTGTTACAGAACCCGCACCTGTGGGGTAAATGCCGTGGGCTATGCGATACTGCTCCAATGATGTAATAATTTGCCTGATATCCCCTGCCCGTTTGGCATCCCTGCCCCTAATGCGCGCGTTTTGTAAAGCCAAAGTCACCACCCCGGCCAGTAGGCCAATTATGGCAATAACAACCAGTAATTCAATTAATGTAAATCCCTTTTGTAATTTTTGTTTTCGCATATCCGCAATTTCAATTTATTATAGCATAAATTTTTGTTAATTGGATAATTTTTGGATTGATAACCATAACAATTCACAACTTTGGGTAGTTGCTCGATTCATCGATCCGCCTAGGCGGACTGATAAATCAGGCAACTACACTCAGCTCAAGACTTACGGTTTCAAGCAAAACCACCGGCCTGGATTTGCCACAAGCGCTGGTAAGTGCCCTTTTTGGCTTTGACCAGTTCCTCATGCTTGCCTTCTTCCGTAACCTTGCCGTCTTCCAAAACTATAATCCTATCCATTTGCATAATGGTTGACAGGCGGTGGGCTATGACAATCACAGTTTTATTTTGCATTAAGTTTTTTAGCGCGTCCTGAATATAGCTTTCGCTTTCACTGTCCAGGCTGGAAGTCGCCTCGTCCAAAATTAAGATAGGCGCGTTTTTAAGAATGGCGCGCGCAATGGCCACGCGCTGGCGCTGGCCGCCGGAGAGCTTAATGCCCCTTTCCCCCACAAAGGTTTCATACCCATGCCTCGAGGCGGAAATAAATTCGTGGGCGTGCGCGGCCCTGGCGGCCTTTATTACTTCCGCGTCGCTGGCGTTAGGTTTGGAGTAGCGGATATTTTCCATTAACGAACGATGGAACAAAATTGGGTCCTGCGGCACCATGGCCAGGCTATCGCGCAAAGAGTCCTGGGTTGCCGCGGCAATATTTTGGCCGTCAATTAAAATTTCCCCGCTGTTTACGTCATGGAAACGCAAAAGCAGTTTTATAATTGTAGTTTTGCCCCCGCCCGAAGGCCCAATAAGCGCCACGCGTTCGCCGGCATTTATTGCCAGGTTAAATTTTTTGAATATATCAGTACCGGCGTGGTAGGCAAAGCCTATATTTTTAAATTCAATTTTACCCGCCGCCGCGCGCAATTTTACAGCGCCGGGCGAGTCCAGAACTTCGTGCGGCGTAATAAGGATTTCCGTCATTTCGTTGGCGTCGGCCAGGGCCTCGTAAAAGGCGCGGACATGTTTGCCCATGCCCCAGAGCCTGTCGAAAATGTTAATTAAGTAAAGCTGAATTAGCACAAAATCCCCAACGCTAAGAATGCCTACCCGCCAGAAGCGCAGGCCCAGGTACATCATAAAAATGCTCAACAACATCATTAAACTGCCCTGCAGGACTTCCAGGTGCGTCATTAAGTCCCAGGAATAGCGGCGGATTTTAAACAGGTCGTCGCTGATTTTATAAAAACTTTTTTGCTCGCGCCCAAGAGCCGAGAACAGCTTAATGTTTTGGTTATTGGTTATAGTGTCGGCCATTTGCCCGGTGATTTTGGTGTCCAGTTCCGACTTTTTAAGGTTATGCTTCATTATTTTCTTTACGGAAAAAAAATAGATGGCGGAAAGGTACAAAGCGCACCAGACAATTACCGCCACTCCCAGCAGCCAGTAGCGCAAGGTTAATACCGTGGCCGCGAAAGCAATAGACAAAAAAGTCCTGAAAAAGTCCTCAATAAACCGGTCGGTAATGGTTTCAAAGGAACGTTCGTATTTCCTGATTTTGTTAACCAAACTGCCCACAAAATTGCCGGAAAAAAAGTTATAAGAATTCTGGTGGAGGTAGTCAAAACAGGTTTTTTGCAAATCGCTCATAACCCGCGGCTCAAAAAAATCGTTCAAATAATCTTTAATCCGGAAAGTATAACTGCGCACGCAGCGGTTTAAGGCAATTAGCCCCAGCACTATTAGCAGGGTTTCGTATTGGCCCCTGTTGCCGGTTGCCAGCAGGTTTATGAAGTGCCTGTATAAAAAAGGATCTACGGTTTCGGCCGCGCTGGACACAGTCAGGAAAAAGATAATGCCAAAAAACCACCGCTTGTATTTAGCCGCGTGGCGCCAGTAAATTTTTAGTGTTTGTACACTTAGGGATTGCATATTTTGGATATTAGATATTGGATATTAAGATATTGGGGGACAGAGTTTCTAATATCCAATATCTAATATCAATAAATATCTTTTTAGGATTTTATGAGGCTCTCCCCTGTCATGGCTTTGGGTTGGGGCAAATCCATCAGTTTTAATATAGTGGGAGCAATGTCAGAGAGGCGGCCGGGTTGGATATTGTCCGCCAGAGGCGGATCCGCCTCTGGCGGAGATATTATAGATATTGAGATATTGGAAACAACTATAAACGGCACTTGGTTTAGGGTGTGGGCGGTGTGGTTTGCACCGGTGTGTTCGTCTACATTCACTTCGGCGTTGCCATGGTCGGCGGTAATAATTGCAAAGCCGTTCAGCTCTAAAATTTTTTCGACTACTCGCTTCAATTCCCGGTCAACGGTTTCCACTGCTTTAATAATAGCAGGTTTGTTGGCGGTATGTCCTACAATGTCCGCGTTGGCAAAGTTAATTACTATAAAATCCGTGCCTTCATTTAAGCTGTCTAAGGCCTTGTCCGTAATTTCTTTCGCCCGCATTTCCGGCGCAAAGTCGTGCGTTACCACGTCTTTGCGGCTTTCCACCAAAATGTCATCTTCGTTTTCGTACGGTTCCTGCCTGCCGCCGTTAAAAAAATAAGTTACGTGCGCGTATTTTTCGGTTTCCGCAATGTGGGCCTGCTTTAGCCCGGCTTGGGCAATTTCCGCGCCCAGCGTGGTTTCGGTTTTGGCCGGCGGAAAAGCCACTTGGCTCTCTAAGGCCGGATGGTACTCTGTCATAGTCACAAAGTAGAGGTTTTGGCCTTTGGCGCGTTCGGTTATCCTTTGGGAGAGCTGCCTGGGCCTGTCCGTGCGGAAGTTAAAAAAGAACACGCCGTCGTTGTTTTGAATGGGATAGCTTTTGCCGTTATCGTCAAAAAAAATTACCGGCTCTAAGTATTCATCCAGCGTTCCCAGCTTATACAGCTCTTCTAAAACTTCCGAAGGATTCTGGGAGTAATATTTATTTCCAAAACTTTCAAACAAGGCCGCGACTACTTTGTCGGTCCGGTTCCAGTTTTTGTCGCGGTCCATGGCGTAGTAGCGGCCCGAGGCCGTGGCAATATATCCAATCCCTAAATCTTTTATAACATTCTCCAGTTCTTTTAAATATTTGGCCGCACTTTGCGGCGGCGCGTCCCGCCCGTCCGTAAAAGCGTGGATGGCAACTTTTTCCAGCCCCGCTTTTTTGGCGGCTTGTAAAAACCCGTGCAAATGTTCCTGGTGGCTATGCACGCCAATGGGGCTGACCATGCCTAAAATATGCAAAGTGGAATTGTATTTTTTAACATGTTCAAAAAGTCCGGCAAAGGCTGGGTTACTATGCAGTTCCTGATTTTTGAATGCGTTAGAAATCCGTACCAGGTCTGTATCTATTACCCTTCCCGCGCCCATTGTCATATGGCCAATTTCGCTGTTGCCAATAGTACCGGCCGGGAGTCCCACATGCTCTTCGCTTGCATTTAGTAGAGTATGAGGATATGTATGCCAAAGCATATCAAAAAAAGGCGTGTTAGCCTCGGCAATGGCATTATGCTCTTTGCCCTCGCGGTGTCCCCAGCCGTCAAGGATTATTAGAGCGACCGGATTTTTTTTAGATGTCATAGTATTTATTTTAACAAAAAATCCGACTTTTAAGAAGTCGCTACCGTTGACTTAGGGCGCGCAGAGGTGTAAAATTTCACTATTCTGAAATAGGAGGATTTTGATGAAAGAATACCAGATTAGTGGCAGAAGAGTTATGTGTCCTTCTTGCGGCAAGCCTATTGTGGTAAAACCGCGAAGCTTCACAATCTCTTCCGAGGCCGTTACGGAGCAAGCGGAAGCAACCGCAGAAGCGCCGAAATTGTCTCGCTTGCAGGAAGCGGCTCTTGCAGAAATTACAGAGCTAGGCTTACAACACGAGCTGCGCAAGTCGGTCGTAGCAGCCAGGCTTCAAGAACATACAACATGGGCCACAGCCAGCGGCAGGGCCACCGGAGAGAAGTATGCGTTTTTGCAAAGCAAGCCTTTTATTTGTCCTTATGAGAAGTGTGGGGCTCAGCTGGCTATACTGCTTGAGCCGGTTATTGTTTCCGCCATACCGGCGGTAATGGATGACGGTGCTCCTTTGCCCGTTAACCGGCCTTTGAAAGGGGTAGATAAGGAGACCCAGGAATTCGTTGACCTGTGCAGGACATCCGGGGTGCTGGCTGCATTTGAAGCGGCTTTTGGTGAACAGGTAAGTATGCTGCGCGAAGAAGGCAATGCGTCCGCTAGTATACCCAAGGACATTGCGCAAACCTTTGCCGCATTTTTACGGACCGCAGTGCGCGGGTTCCCCTCTAATATTTTGTTCCAGGATATGCGCGCTGAATTGGCGAACCAAAACATGGACAACAATGTCCAGTATTGGCACTCCAACGGGGTTGGCGTAATTACCGTAGACGACCAGATTTACCGGTTCATGCCCGCGCGCTTGCTTCAAAGTAGTCCTCGCCCCGTGCGGCAGGCCTTGCAAAGTGTGGTGGTCAAAAAACCTCAAAGGCCATTAGATCCGTCTAGGGACTGGGTTAGGAACGGCAGGGCAGGCTACGTTCCGCTGGGCAGCCAAATTCACCTCGCGGAGCTAAGAAGCAGGAGCAAGGGGGCCTTCCCTACTTTCTAACAACTGGGTTTTGTCTTACATACGGCGATCTGTGAAAGGTCGCCGTTCTTTTTTGTCTGCCGCCTTGACAACTTTTTATCGTTCGTGTATAATCGCTTTAGTTTGGTAAAGTGCTTTATTTAACTAAAGCGGTTTGATCAGGGGATTCCTTAATTGTGGATATGGCAGAGTTTAAGGGATTCCTCTCTCGGATGCACTCGCTCGGAATGGCACAGTAAAATTTATGCCAATAACTTGGGATAATAAAAAAACGGACAGTCTGGTAAAAGCGGTCTTGGCTTTAAAAAACAGCAATGAAGCCAAGCGTTTTTTGCGCGACTTGCTTACGCCTGAGGAAATAGATGAACTTGGCAACCGCTGGAAAGCCGCCAAAATGTTATCCAACAAAATTCCCTATACCACCATCCGCGGCAAAACCGGTTTATCCAGCACCACCATTGCCCGCATATCCAAATGGCTTAACCGCGGCAAGGGCGGGTATAAACTTATTATCTCGCGTTTAAACGCCAGCCATCATACCCCTCTTCCTGTTGGGAAAGGGTTGCGTTGATGGTGTTTTAAATTATCAATTTATCCCCTTCCCAAAAGGAAGGGTTTTTTGTTTGTGGGAAGGGAAAAGGAGGAACAGTATGTGCCATGACGGAGGAGATTTGGCAGAAAAAGGATATGCCCAGTGTCCGTTGTCGAATAACGGAGAACACGATTATACGGCAGCCATTAACGAGCGGTTTGGAACCAGGCTTTCGCCTCGCGATGAGGATGACCCCGCTTGCAAATGGTGCGGACAAAGAGCGTCGGATTACTAAAAAAGAGGAGGAAGAAATGTTTGTAAGAAAGATGCAGATTGGGGTAATGGGCAGCGCGGCGGACTTGGGTTATACCCAAGAAGTCCAGCGCCTGGCTGAAGAAGTTGGCACCATAGCCGCGCTTTGCGCTTGCACGGTGGTGTTTGGGGCGGAAAAGGATGGCGATTCGCTCTCAACCGCTGCAGGGCGAGGAGCGCGCAGTGCTGGCGGTTTGACAGTTGGCGTTACTTACGGCAAAGGGCTTAAGGTTTTTGATGAAGCCGATGTTGTTATTACTTGTGGAGCCGAGCGCGGCGGGCCGAGGGAATCGGTTTTGGTGCTTTCTTGTGACGCGATAATTTGCATTTCCGGCGGCAGCGGCACGCTCACGGAAATGTTGGTGGCATACCAGGCTGACATCCCTATCGTCGCGCTTGTTGGCACCGGCGGCTGGAGTGACGAAATGGCCGGCAAGTTTTTTGACCGCCGAAAGCGCCAGCTTGTACGCCCGGCAAAAACCCCCAAAGAAGCGGTTGAGGCCGCCATTCGGGCCATCCAGGAACAAGGAGGACATTAATGCAAAAACTGTCTATTGCCGTGCCTAACGGCCATCTTGAGAAACAGGTTTTGGCAATGCTGGCTTTGGTTGGCATCTTGGTTGCCAAAGCCGGCCGACAGTTCCATTACCTGGTGGACCATCCACTTATTGGCGAAGTTATATTCATGCGGCCCCAGCATATGACCTGGCTGGTGGCCGAAGGCAAGTACGACCTGGCGATTTGCGGGTTGGATTTGTATGAAGAGTACAATCACAACGGGGCAAGAGCGCGGGACGAGAACAGGGATAGGTGGTGCGTGAAGTTGGGGGATTTTACCGGCCCCAAGGTTGAGAAAAGCGCAACCCGGATAGTAATTTTTGCCGGGCGGAAAGATCCTGCTAACTCCGCGGCGGACATACCGTCCGGGGCAGCCGTAATTTCCGAATACCCGGGGCTGACCTGTAACTGGCTCAGGGGCGCCAAGCTTAGGCCGGATAAAGTAATTTATCCTTCAACCGGAAGCACGGAAACGCATGTGCCAAGGGATTTCCGTTTTGGCGTTTGCCTTACAGAAACCGGCGATAGCCTTGAGTCTAACAAACTTAAGGTCATTGGAAAGCTTCTGGATACGCATCCGGTCCTGCTGTCCCCTTCTCCCGAATTTCGGGATATGCCGGAATGGAAAGCGCGGGCAATCGGGTCCATGGTGAGGGTCTTTATGGAAAAAGGATTGCTTCCGGCTAAAGAGAACCGGTTTGAAATAAGTAGATGGGACCATATTCATCACTGCCATCCGGGGTGCCCCGAACACTACGGTACTGATGGCACCTATTCGTTCCATTAGAATCAACGGCTCCAACTTGCTGCGGGGAAAAATTTTTCCCCGCAGCATTCGTTGAAGTCATTGACCCACGCGATGTTTTTGGTTAGAGTATAGTATTGCAATTTTGGGTATTTTCAGACACACAAGGAGGAACGGATACATGAAAGTTTTACGTCCAAAGTTTGATGCTAACGGGTTGGTTCCGGTTATTGTGCAGGATGCCAAGAATCTAAGAGTCCCTATGCTGGCTTACGCCAATGAAGAGGCTTATCTGCTTACTCTCAAAACCGGCCTAGCCACTTTTTGGAGCCGGTCGCGAGGCAAGATTTGGGTAAAGGGTGAGGAGTCGGGAAACCTGATGCCAATGGTCGGATTGCCGCTCATTGACTGCGACGGCGATGCGTTGATTTATTTTGTAATGCCTGCCGGCCCCGCCTGCCACACGAACCAGGAAACCTGCTTTTACCGCAGTGTGTCCAGTGTCGACAAAGCGCAATTCCCTTCGGAAAAAGAAGCGCTGGAGGTAATGGAAGCGGAAGTCTGCATCTGAAGCAGCATTTTTAAGTCACAAACGGTGCCGGCGGAAAGACAGAAGTCTTTTCCGCCGGTTTTATTTTGGCCTATTCCCTATTCATAGAACAATAATAAAGCTAATAAAAAAAGGCGCCGCAAGCAGCGCCTATTCGGGGAAGGGGTTTTACCCGGTAGTTGGAAACGAAAGGCCCCTGTTCTTTTCAGGGCGCATATCGCCCTTAGAGATGGGAATGATTTTCCCTCCCTCGAGTTCGACTGTGGTGAACCGGACGGGTTTTCCCGCCGGAAGTTGGATTGTCCCACAGGGCGTGGAGAGCTTCCGCAGGGGGGTAAAAATGACGTCCGCCCTTAATGGCGACCCGGACACCATCATAAAGCCGATCACTTGGACAGGTCTACCGAACAGGAAGCAATCAAGAAGCATGTTTCCTCCTATATGGGTTGCAAACCCAGTATAATAACATACTTTATAAGTTTTGTCAAAGGATTTTTTGTAAAAGTTCACAACTCTGAGTGTAGTTGCCTGATTTATCAGTCCGCCTAGGCGGATCGATGAATCGAGCAACTACAGGAAACATTAGCAAAATTAAAAACCTACTCGGTATTGTGAGCTTTTAGCAGGTTTTTGTGGATTTTTTTAATCTATTTTTGCTTGACGGCTTTATCATTTACAGTTAAGCTGGTATTGGTTATGAAATTTTCAACTCAACCAGTATTAGTCTGTTGCGAAATCCCCGGGCTTTCTGGCCGGAGATTTTGAGTTGAATAAACCAGCGTAAGACCTTTATTTTATTTTCAACTTTTAATCCCCGTCCTGAAAAGGCCGGGGATTTTTGCAATTGGGCAAAAATTTTTTAAATTTAACGGAGGAAGAAATGTCTGACAACCAAAGTGTTGACCAACGCATTGTTGGCAAGCTGGGGCATATTTTGAACACAAGTAAGTTTGGATTTAGAAAGGAACCGATATTTTCCCCGGAGCGTTTGCTGTTTGCTTTGGAGAATCCGGCTCCGCGCCCTAAGTCCATATCTCTGGAGGGAGACGTTTTTGTTATTAGCTCAGAAGATGCTTATGTAGATGGCCTTGCCTCTGCCGTGGTCAACTTTATAGAAGAGGCGGAACATCATGCCAAAATGACAAAAACAGGCTCGGAACTCTCGGGCGTTGTTACGCCTCTTAAAGCTGAAGATACGGGCCTGATACCGGAGAGTTTGTCGCTACTTATTGAAGACGGAGTAGCCCAGGACTTCCCGGAAGGGCTTTTGGATTGGGCTAGCCTGGATTACAGTGGCGGCTTTCTGAAGGAGACAGACAGACCGAAACTTATTACCGGAGGGGTAATGCTTGAACGCGCCGACGAACTTGGGGCAATTGGCAGTCTTGGTTTGGCCCACAGGCTCTTGGAGGCGCAAAGCCAGGGCAGGCAAATATTCCCTGTCGAGTCCCGCGGAGTACACGTATTCATTATGCCCCGTACCCGCTTGGTTTTTAACGGCGGTTCGGAGCCCGAAGTTTACGTGCCGGCCATGGAATGGAAAAACGGCCTTTATGAGTGGGTCCTGCGCTGGCATTGGGTAGTCAGCGATCCCGAGTTCCGTTATGGAGGCAGCGGATTTGGCGACCAGCACCGCTTCATCAGGTTGCTAAAACTTAAGTAGGAGGTATATGTGTAGCGACTATCTGCCTTGTTGTCTTTTCTGTAATACCGCGCCGCCCTGTGTTTCGACCGGCAACCGAAACGCAGGGCTTTTTTATCTATTGAGTATTTTGTTTAGCTTGCCCTTTGCTTTTTTGTAGAGCGGCCGCAGGTTTTTTAGGAAATAAATTTAGGGCCAAACCACCAGGATTATTTTATATTTTAAAACCCCAGCCACCGGCCGGGGTTTTAATTTCTACTATACTTCCATTTATTCCTACCCCCTCACCCTCTCCCCCACCATCCCCCCCACAGGCAGGGAGTTATCAGATGAATTGGCAGGGACTATCCTGGAAAAGTCATTTTGTACATGCCAGCTATTGTAAACAGCCGTGGAAGGGTAAGGGTGGAGCTGGTTATCTGGGCCAACCCAGTAGACAGTGCCGTTTCTGTTAATGTCTAAACCTGGCAGGTGGGCAGCCTGGGGCTTATCCAGGTTAGAGGCTTTAGGCAGGGATTGCATTTCAGGGTCAGTGACTACCAGGACTGAATTAAACTTAAAGCCTAAGGAAGTAAAGACATTGGCAGAGGTAAAACCATACCTCTTTTGGCCTGATATGAGGTAAACTGTCTGGTCTTGCTTGGATTTGACCAAAGAGCCGTCGCTTGGGGTTAAGAGCGGGCCTTCGGGGACATTCAGGTCATTTTGTGTGGCGGCTTTGGCGTCAGAGAAGCTAAAACCATAGGAAGTCAGCATGCCTGGGTTGGTTATACCCTGTCTTTGGCCGTTGTGTATGAGGTAGAAGGTGCCTTTGTTGTTGATAAGGCTGATTGTGGAGCCGGAAGTTTGGGGTGAGGTTTGTTGGGGGCTTGGTGACGGGGTGGGGGTAGGGATTAAGCTGGGAGAGG
>JAHFJJ010000008.1:7593-45900 GCA_023245895.1 Candidatus Doudnabacteria bacterium | reverse complement strand
AAGACCCTGGAAGCATCTTCCTTCCAGTACCTTTCGTGCAGGGTTATGGTAATGGTTAGCGCCTCACTGACCCGAATGAGGAGCGCTTCTCCCAGCATGTTCTGAAAGTTCCTAAGCGTCTCCACCATTTGCCAGTCAATGAAGTATTTGGGATTTTCGGGCGAGCTGTCGGGTCTAATTTCTCCATTGGCTTGTTTAAAGGTTAGCCTTAAACGACTGCCGGGATTTGTTTGGGCAAGAAGGTCCGCTAATGAGTTTGCTTCCAATTGTTTCCTCCTAGGGGTTTTGGCAAATACTAGTCTTTTTGGTTCCCGGGAATCTGCAGGAACATGTCATTGTCTTTTTCCGGAAAAATGCAGATGCCTCTGTGGTGGGGGGCATTTAAAGCCCAAATGTTCGCGGCTTCCCTTGTCCAAATTTCCCATTTGTCTTCGGCCATAGCTTTTTTGCCGACTCGTTCAGATTGCGAGATTATTCGCATCCACAGTGGCACTTCTTCCGCCATAGACCGCGGGTTAGCCTCGGCGCTACAGAGGACTTCTCCTCCGCCTGCTTGTGTGCATCCATGCGCGAAGAGGTTGTCAACGTCTTCTGGCGCGCCGCGCAAAACATAAGCCGACCCGTCCTTTAGCTGGACCAGCGTAATTTTAATTTGCAAAGCCTGTCCTCCTTGTTTGAGAGACGATATACAAAAATACCATCTTACAACGGTATTGTCAACGGTTTGTTTTTTAAATAATAAGAGCAGGCAGATCAGCAGCGTTCATATTTCCTCCCGCGCAGATTTATTTTGCAACTTTAAGGTATTTTATAGCAGGCTTTAAAAAATAGCAAAAAAGGAAAGAATGATTATAAAAAATTAAACATAATAGCCGCCCTTTCGTTTAATATTATAGGTATGCTATAATTTAAGCATATGAACCATTTAATCCAAAGAATACAGTCTTATTTAGCTACTCCGGCATATGCCCAGGAGAAAATTAGCGACTTGTTAATAGAGCTTCGTCATCGCGGCTTGAATTTTGATATTAGTTTTATTGACGAAGATGGTGAAAAATATTTTTACGCCCAGTCGGTGGATTATCCCCGCGGCAATATTTCCGCGACCGGCCACACAATGGATGAACTGGAAAGGGAGTTAAAAGACGCGATTTTTACGGCTTTTGGCGTTCCTCCAAGATACTGCAATGCGGATTTAATTGTTTTTAATCCGCCGCTTCTAGAAACACAAACAGCCAACGCCAGCAAAAAGATTTATGCTACCACCTAACCTGCCTTCGGATATTTCCCAAAAGCGGCTTGCCAGAGCTTTTGAAAAGGCAGGTTTTGTTTTGGATGTTTCCGGCGGCAAGGGCGGACATTACAAACTTATTTGTCCTAAAACCAAGAAATTTATTACTCTGCAGTCTAAAATTTGGAAACAGGTTTTAAAAGACAAACTCAAACAAGCCGAAGAGCTTGGTTACGACGCGTCTAAAATAATGAACAATTACTAAAAACACCCATTAGGGTATTTTTGTAAATTTCTTTATGGTGGAGCCAACCGGACTCGGGTTAAAATTTGGATGGTTTTAGTAAGAAAGATTTATTTTAGTTTAATAAAACAAGCAGTTTTTGAGTAATAAAAAAATAAAAGAGCTCCGGCTGTTATGCGGGAGCCCTTGTTTGTTTGAATGGTCTGCGCCGTTCATTTTTGCTGGCGCCGTCTGGCCTGAACCCGCTCCCAGTCCCTTAGGACTTGGGCGGCGAATTTGGGTTCGAAGATGGCTTCTGCGAGGCTCGGGATGAACCCCAAGAAAAGGCCATAGAACATGGTGTCGTATCCCGCGGCGGGGTGGTCAATCGGCGCGTTGTTGTTCCGCCCGTCTTTACCCCGTTGCAAATCCGTCGTGGTATTCGCGACGAGCTGGATGAATCCCATGGGGGTAAGTCTGTCGCTTCCAAACCGTGTGGACAGGAAGTCGCAAAATTCCTGAAGCCCCTTGTCGGTTTTCGCCAGCGGCCAGTACTTGCCAATTTCCGTTTCTTTGAGTCTGCGTTGCGGTTCTTTGGTCTTGGCGACCATTTCCTTCATTGTGAGCCTCCTTAATTGCTCTATTTGCTTGCAATTGGTTAGCTCGACTTGGGCGAATTTTGGCTTACCATAATGACAAGTTCAAGAGTAACCACCACGCCCAATTTTCCCAGACAAATGTTGCCCGTTTCGTCCCACTTGTTCCAATCTTGTGTTTGAACTTTGCAGGTCACGAGCTCAAGCGCCACGTCCTCGCTATTAAATTGGGTCCTTATTGTTTCAATCACTTGGGCAACGTCTAGGTACGGCTTAATCCCCACACCTAAACTTTCCCGGCTGTGGGGGATTTTCCCCATAGCACGTATTCTGATTGAAGTAGACTTTTGGTCTGCAGTCATTCCGGCCTCGAACATCTCCAAGAATCCCTCGGCCAATACTCGGTTGAGTGACTCCAGAAAACCTACACAGCGCTTGAAAAAATCGGACTCTTCGCTAACGGCCATAAAGCCCCCTTTTTGTTTGGTCTGTTGCACTAAACATATAAAAATACCACACTTGGGTGGTATTGTCAATCTGCGGGGAGTTAAACACAAACTGATTTAGATAAGATAAACTTTTATGGTGTTTAACCAGTATCTATGGTGGACAAAGCCGGAAAATTGTTAAACTCAATACACGCATATGTCTGGCGGTGGTATCCGTGGGTAAAAGATTTAGGTTTAGCTAATAAAGAAAGCCAAAACCCCTAACCTCTTTAGCACATTCTTGGAATTAAACACGATAAAGACAGGAAAGAAGTAACCGCAATGTTAGGACGGCGGCCACCTTTAGTGACATTTATCTAGTAATCCATCCTTCTTCAAGACTATTTGGAGGATAGCCTAAGTTTTCGTGGAAGGGGTTCAGAGGATTCGCAAGAAAATGTAACCCAAAATCATAAGTGCCAAAACGGCGTGTTAAATCTTCCCAATATAGTTTATCTAAGGACGCTTCTTTTAACTCCCTATAAACCTCACTGTGTTCAAAAAATATCGGTTCTAAGATATTTTCCGGTGCAACTCTTGATGGAAAATGAACAAATCTATATTCTAAAACAAGTTTTTGAAGGGGCAGGACTCCATAATTTTTTAATAAATCCAGTATTATTTTGGTATTTATATTTAAAAAACTTACGAAAGCTAAACTACTGTTCAGGCTTGTCAAAGGTTTTGTAAAGTCTGGTTCAACGTGGGACTTACGTTTGAATTCCACAATATCTTTGGCATGGTTAGCTAAAAAATTTTGTATAATTTCTTTAGTTTTGATTGGCTTAGTGGAATAATACCGGATTCTCAAGGAACCAAAATTGTCATCAGCGTCATCCTTTATATAATTTATGTAAAATGCAGGAGTTACATTAGAAAAATCAGAATTTTTAAACATAGGTTGGAATTTTTCTATAAGTTTAAAATAGTCCTCCAAACCTAAAGTAGTTAAGTCTTTAAACCTATAAACTTCTTCCCATGATAAATATTTTTCTGACAACTCTCGCATATTAGCCTAGTTTTATAGCATCAATTAATGACTGGTTGTTACCGGATTCTTTCTTTCGCTTTGACAACATAGAATTAACGTTACTTTGAAGGGAACTGTTATAGTTTGCTAAATCGCGTTCAATATTAATCAAATTTTTATTTATTATTTCCAAATCCTGTTGCCACATTTGTTTAATTTTCTCAGGTTGTTTTTCTGCTGTTTCATAAGTTAAAACCAATAGTTCTTTTTGTACTAATACATCGCCTTGATGGCCCATAGAATATGTATAAGACGTTGGCCTTAAATGAAGTAATTCAGCATCTCCGGTAATTGGAATTTTTATAGTAATTGCTAAACCTTTAATGTTAAAGGGGCCTTCATCAAAATCAAAATTTCCCCTAACTGTAACATCTGCCTCTTGTGCGTCAATAATTTTTTTATCTTCTATTAATTTTGGGGCGTTTAAAGTATATCTATCAACGAATTCTTTAACTAAAGTAGCTTCGTCTGTATTCATCAATTTTTGTCCGCTTAGACTTTGTATGTCAGTATCTAATGTTTCAATTTTATCTCTTAAATAACTATCTAGGCTAGCTTCGCTAAAAAGAGGACTTTGGTGGTTGTGACGCATAAATTTATTGTATTAAATTAATTATGTTATTTTTAAGCAATACGGGGCACTAGCTCATTCATCACATATTGTACAAATTGGGAACCCAGTTCGGATAATTCGTAACCCTTTGTGTCTTCAAAGGCTGATTCCATTGTACTACTTGTCGAACTTCGGCTTCGTCCACGCGTAGAATGGCGCATATATTGGCCTTCAGAATTTACTTCTCGTTCAATGTGAATGATTCTTCCTAAGCTTAATTCCCCAATTAAATATTTAAATAAACTAGCTTCTGCCGAGTCTTCACGCGGGAATTCTGCACCATGAATATTTTCCCAAATTCCGGCGCGGGTTATGCCTTTGTTCTGATAAATTTGGGCAATTACCATAAAGTGCGCGTCATGGTATCTATCTATCCAGTCAATAAAAAGACGAATTAAGTCATCCGGACAAAGGGCTGTACCGCCAGCGTTCATCAAAAGCTTTTTTATTTTATCGCGCTTGTCTTTAGTGTCTGCATCGTCCCATACTTTAAAAGCTTTTCTTACAATGGCTAAATATTCTGGGGACTCAATTCTTTTTTTAATCTCCTCGCCAAATGTATCAAGTCGGGTAAGTATTTCGTCTATCGTTGCCCCAAGTTCTACCATTTTTTCGCGGTGTTCCTGAAGCCAAAGCCCCACTAAATTATTTACTTTGTCTTGTTCGCTTTCTCCCTTTAAACTGGCAACTGCGCTTAAAATTCCCACCCAAGGAATACTGCTTAATGCCGCAAGGACAAAGCGTCCGTACTTATCTGATTTACTACCACCAAAAGCCCTTATAATATCTCTTTCGTTTGTAGGTACCTGTAAAGGTGTGGGCTTGGCGATGTCATCCGGAGATAAACTTTCGCTTAGCGCATTATTTTCGTCCATAAAGGTTTAAATTAATTTAAATTAAAGACTAGAGAGAATGGGTATTTTCAATATATATTCCCGCTTGGTTCTCTTCTCTCGGAATCCATTTTACTTCCACACCCTTTTCTTTAACGGCATTTTTTACTTCTGTGACTAAAGGCTTTAATCTATCAATTCTTGTTTTATAACGGCCTTTTGCCCAATTCACTGCCAATTGAGAATCCGAAAGAATGACAGAGTGACTTGGCGCAAGACTAGTCGCCTTTAGAATACCAATTAACTCTCCTTCGTTATTAGTTTTGTCCCCGATATGTTCTTCCACTAAAACTTTTCCAGTCACATCAGTGACAACCACAACAGTTTTTTGGTTGCCAAATTGGCCATTATTTTGAGTACCAGCGTCACAATAAAATGTTTGTTTAGGTGCATTGTCATCCTCTAAGGCGATAGGCCGTGCTTCGGATGTTGCTTTAATCATATCCAAAATTCCACCCTGATTGCCTTTAGTTGTTTTAGTTTTTTCTTCGCCTGCTTCATTCCAAACTTTAAATTTTTCAGCCATATACATTGTTTTGCATTTGGGGCAAAAATAGTATGCGGAAAAATAGTAAGCAGTATTGGTTTTGTGCTTCTTGGGTTCTTTAAGAATAATTTTTGCGCCACATTTTCTACATGGCGAACCTTCTTTTAGTTCTGTTTCTTGCTTTGCTTTACCTGCTTTTTTCCTTGAGGCGAACTCAACCTCGTGTCCGCAAAGATTGCAGGTAGCACGGATAATATCTTCAATTGTTTTATATTTCCAGTTGTTTTCAAAACATTTTTCACAAGCGCGCATTGGCATATATTTGTCTTTTTCTTTTAATGTGTAGTTAATTTTACTCCCGTTTTGGGTTTAAATCAAAGCCAAATAGGCCCAATAAACGGCAATAAAAGGGGATAAATAGGGTATAAAACCGGGTTTAAACGCATGATAAGCTTAGTTGTTAGAGCTAAAAGCTTGATTTTATTGGGTAAATTCAATACACCGCCCTATAAAAAAGAGAATTGGGCGGGGTAGAAGGTGGCCGGAACCCCCTACCCAACCCACACCCCGGAAACCGGAGTCACGTAAAGTAGCTTAGGGTACCTATCGGTAGTTGGAAAATTTTTAAAAAAGAAAAAGGCCCTGACTAACGCCGGGCCTTTGTCATGAATCCTATTTCTTTTTCTTTATGATTATACCTAAATCATTAGCCCAATTGAATTGGCTAGTTTCAGCCATCATGCGTGGACACTTTTGATTTATACATCTGTAGGTAGTATAAGGTTTATTGGCTTGAATAGGAACCTCCTCTAGTTCTTTGCCGCAGTGGACACAAACTCTTTTTGCCATATTTGGTAAAGCTAATTGTTTAGAAGTGTTTTTAAATCGGAATGATTTTTATGGAATAATTTGAAACGTTCTGTAAGTTTATTTACAATCCATTCTTTATCAAGTTGGGTTAATCCAGTATTTTTATTGATAATCTTTTTTGTACATACTTCCACTTCCACAGGTAAAGCCTCCCAAGCCTCCTCGCTATATTCATCAAGATTTGAAACTTTCTTTTCCGCTATAATCAAAAATTTTTCAATTAAATCACTACATGTATTTAATGCTTTCTCTTTTTGTTCTTCGCGCAAAGAAGTAAGTTTTTTTTCAAACAGTTCATCCAAATACTTTTTAAAGTCCTGCCACACTTTGGAGGAGTCGGTATTAGCGAAATTAACGGCAGCAAAAAACATAGGATGTTTTGTATCAAAACCGTTATTTTCCATAATAATTTCAAAACAATCCCAAGCCAAAGACTTGTTGTATTTTGAGTTTTTCATTGTGTAAGAATCGCCTTCTTTTACAAACTCAGGCCCCCGTTCAAAATTTTGGGCCATTATGGCTAAATAATAATCAATGCTTGACTGATTCTTGGCCACAATATTTTCTAATTTATCATTGACTTCCATAACTAATCACTTTCTGCGGACAATCAAAAAGGGCTGCCGCTTGCCCCACAACCCTTTCGGGTAGTGACCATTCGCATGGTTAAGACAAGACGACAGCCGTCTCTACATGCGAATGGTTTTTCTGCCATGCCCGCGCCTTAGGGCTGTGGGTTTAGGCAATTAAATTGTATGAGTATTTTACCACTTAAGCCAAAAGTTGTCATTATACTATTGCTACAAACGACAAAATCTGCTATAATGCCTTGAAATGTTGAGTAAACTCTTGCCACAAAACGCGAAATATGCTAAAATGTGTACAATCGTTCAATAAATTTTTTCATTTTTTAGAAACTAAAATCAAAAGCCACAAAAAAATTAAATAGCAATGTTATCAGTAGAGGAATTTAGAGAGAAGTTAGGCCCAACAACTTTAAACGATAAACAGCTTGAAAGATTAAAACAATCTTTATACGCTTTTATCGGTAAATTTTTAGATAAATTTATAAACAAAAACGATGGCCAAAACCAAACCCTGTGTTATTGAATACAAACGCGCCTTAATTTATTGCCGTGTTTCTTCCGAACGCCAAGTAAATGAAGGACATGGGCTGGACAGCCAAGAGGCAAGGTGTGTTCATCGCGCCCGTGAGTTAGGGTTAGAAGTGGCGAAAGTATTTCCTGACGGCGGTGTGTCCGGGGGCTTATTTGAAAGGCCCGCAATGAATAATTTGATTTCTTATTTGGATGAACACCCTAACGAAAAGTTCGTAATAATATTTGATGATTTAAAACGACTTGCTAGAGGTACCGAAGTGCATATTATGCTTAAAACGGCTTTGGTAAAGTTGCGGGGTGCGAAATTAGAATGTTTAAATTTTAAGTTTGAGAATACTCCTATTGGCAGGGCGATTGAAACTATTATGAGTGCGACTGCCCAGTTAGAGAGAGAACAAGGGGCCGAACAAGTAAAAAATAAAATGAAGGCCCGTCTTGAAGCAGGCTATTGGACTTTTTGTCCGCCGCCTGGGCTAAAAAATTTTAAGGATTCAATTAAGGGAAAAATTCTCAAGCCAGTTGAACCCTTTGCAGACATTTACAAATCGGCTATAGAAAAATATCGCGACTATGAATTAAGCACGCTTGAAGAAGTGCGACAATTTGTTTTATCTAAGTACGCGGAGAATAACATCAATCGGCCTTTGGCGTTGCATGGGGTAAAAGAAATTTTAACTGAACTTTTGTATTGCGGATATTTAGAGTATGCGCCGTGGGGAGTTGAGAGAATGAAAGCCCAACATGAGGGTTTTATTTCTTACGAAACCTACCTTGCGGTACAGGAACATTTAAATGCTTCTGCCAAACCCCGAACCCGGAAAGATTACAGTAATGATTTTCCGTTGCGTGGATTTGTGGTTTGTCTAAACCAGCACAATCTAACAGCCGCGCATTTCAAAAATAAACGCGGAGTTAAGTACCCATACTACATTTGCAAAACGAAAGGATGTATCGGTTCAGTCGCAAAGGATAAGATGGATGTAGATTTTATAAAATTGTTAAAAGAAACTGAACCCTTGAAAGAGGCAGTTAAAGGGGCCGAAATTGTGCTTAGCGATTTGTGGAATAAGCGGAAGCAAGCCCAAGGAGAATATCAAAACGGCCTAAGAAAGCAAATTTTGGACTTAGAACACACCAACTCTGGCTACTTGGCCCGAATCCCCAATGCTACAAATCCCTCCCTAGTGGGGCAATACGAAAACGCTATGGCCGGTAACTTGGTTAAGATTGAAGGCTTAAAGCAGGAACTGGCTAAAATAAAATACTCCCAAGACGACTTTTTAACGGCCTTGAGAGAAGTGTTAAACTTTATTCAGAACCCTGTCAAAGAATGGGAAAACCCTGAATTGGGCAATAAAACATTGCTAATTAATATGTATTTCCCTAAAAAATTGGTGTATGAACCAGAAGCAGGGTTTCAAACACCAGAATTACCTGATATTTTTGCGCTAATTGAGGAGTTAGACAATTCAAAAAACAATCTGGTGGAGATGCCGGGAGTTAAACCCGGGTCCAAAACTTGTTCAGCTTCTAATTGTTCACAAGATTAGTCAGTTGGAATGCCTTGATGGAATCAACTGACAAATAATCATCAAGGGCGATTTACGGGTCTTAGGTTAGTGGGTGCAAATCAAATCCATTAACAGCAGCCTCTAATGAACCTGCTGGTTCCCGATGGAGGCACATCGGGAGGCGGGGCTCTAGCTTAAAATTAAGCGAGAACAGGTACAGGAGCAAAGGCGTTAGCCAAAGCTTCTTTTACCTTAGAAAATGCGTTAGCATTTAGAGTACACTTAGGCAGTTTTACGAGTTACCAAATGCGTTGCTCGTCTTGCGTATTAGAAGATGTCAAAGTCCTGTCAAAATCCGTCATCCCCATTAGGTTGATATTTTAACATATATAAAAGCTGTTGACAATACCACAGAAATGTGGTATTTTTATATGTTAATTTTGAAAAGTTATTTAGCTACCATAACTGCTAGCTAAATAACTTTTCAAAATTTCAAATACGAAGGAGGTAGTTCAGTGGAAACTTGGATGTTCCCTAAGGATGCTGATGAGTTCAGTCAGCTCACGGAACTCACAGGAGTAACTTACGAAGGCGTGAGGCTTAAGGAAAATTATGGTGTGTGGCTCACGGCCGACACCTTTAGCTCGGAAGGGGTTGAGGACACGAGAGTGTCATTTACTCTCATTCTCTGTCATCGCACCAGCGAAGTCGAATCGAGTACTTGGATTGAGCTGGCTTTGGAAAACGGACAGAAGGATTTTACTCCTGGCCCGTTCCTCCAAGGGAAAGCGATTGACCTTTACAGTTTTATGTATCCGCCGACAAAGGAAGAATACGACAACTGCTGGTTGGGAAACTTGATTCAACTGATTGCAGCCAAAGAAGTCCGAAGTGTTGCAGTCAGCTACCGTCCCAAGGAGCTGGCACAGGCTGCCCAGGTTCACGTCCGTGTCGAAGTCGGGGAAATGATATTTGTGGGCGTAGCCGACTTAGAGGAAGCGTCCCAATCCCTTGAACTCGCATAGAACAGGCCGTCTTGAAGCCGCCAACAACCTCCGGGTTTAGGCGGCCTTTTATTTGCTTATGCTCCCACTATTGCAACATAAACATCCTTTACCAAAGCCAGAAAAGTTTTACCCTGCGCTCGACTAGCTCCACCAAAAACCGCCAGCAGGCGGTTTTATTTTTAAACTAAATGGGCCATGTCCCGATTTACCGTTCATCCTACAATCTTTCTAACTCTCTTTGGTTCTGTCTTTGTAGGCTATTCATTTCCACCCCTATTCTAGGCTTAAAAAAATTGGCCTGCAACCGGGTAAGTTGAAGGCCAATTGATTCCGTGCTCAGCACTAACTAACGCTAACGATTGATTACCTCGCTGAACAAACGCTCAACAGCTATGATGGCGCTCTCCGGGCTTGCCGGTCTGATTTCCCAATGAATATTAAACCATGGTTTGTGCGGTGTTGGTCTGAAGCATGCCTCATTGCCATGGCCGCGCAATTCTTCCGGTAGGTCTGCAATGAAAGAGAAAGCGAAAAGCCCTCTCCTCATCACAATACTTCCGCGGAATATCCGTCGTCCGTCCATTTTTTTGTCTCGGACAACGAAACAACCGCTATAGTTCTCGTCTTGGCCTTTCTTGTCCAGGTGCCAATTACGGTTTTGCCAGAAGTGTCCATCCGGGTCTTTCGCCCGTGGTTCACAAATACTTCCTTCAGACCGGACCGTGAGCTGGTCTCCGTTACGGGTCTTTTCATAGAGGTCGTCATACAACGCAATTTGTAGTCCATTGGCACCAACAAGACCGGTTCCTTTAACGCCAAGAACAAACAGTACGTCATCGGCTAATACAAGACTGTAAATGCCAAAGCGGGAAACATCAGCGCTTCCAGGCAAGGTGACTGTGAGATCTTTCATCCTTCCTCCATTAAGTATTGGTAATGTATAATAGCAAAAAGCTGAGGCCCTGTACAGGCTTCGCTATTGACGATGACAACCAAGCATTGACAGTTACATAACTATTAGGCATTATATTTAGTCAGCATAACAGTACAAGAAAAAGGAGGCAGAAGGCATGAAAAACAAGCTCGCGATTCGGGTGGAGGTAGGAGATATTTTACGGGGGGCAAATAAAGAAGGTCGAGATAGGTCAGAACGCGCAATTGGCGCCGCATTTGGAAAAGCGGTTGTGGACGCTGCTTATTTTGCAGGCCGGCTGGAGGGTGTCCAAATTTCAAGAAACAAAGAGCACACATGGCTGTACATAACCGGCCTTGTGACCCTGGGAGTCTGGGACAAGCCCGAGATTGAAGAATGCCGCGCGGTTTTGTTACAAATTGCGCCTCGCCTCAAACAGGCTTTAGCTAACTGGCCGCAGGGGCGATTTTTTCTGGAAGCGGCCGACGGCAGCCGCGAGCCTCTTGACTGTTGAATTGCCGCCTTTATAATTCCACACTCAACGAACGCCGCACAATACCCAAATTTTGGCTGTTGTGCGGCGTTTTCTTTTTGGTTTTTTGTATGCGCAAAAAAACCGCATTACGCGGTTTTTAATTGACTCTTTCCAATACTACTGTCCTATATTTACAGTCAACAACGGATTTATAACTAAACTTAGTCAATAATCCAATCCCGGCTAGCGGCATACTGTCAGAAATTATTACTGTTACAAAACTTGTTGCTCCTTCCATTGCCGCTATTGCCAGAGCTGTCGGCATGGGTACGGTTTGCCCATTGGCAATAGTAGTCTTAACCACTCCGCTGATAACTAGTCCAAGTTCTTCGGCCATTTTTGAAGTAATCTGTAAGTCACCGGTAAAGCCCGTATCCAAAATAAACGCGGGATTTTGTACTGACTTGCCCCAGCCCACGGTCACGCTTACGAATGGGACATTTTGAACAAAAATTCCTTGTAGCATGGCTATTTTATTTCGGAGCGGATAATGGCGTGGGCCATAGTTTCTACGGACTCAAATCCAATTTTGACTACATAAAAAACTTTGTCCGGATGGGCGGCAGTCGCTTTCTCCACCGCCTCGGCGCTGGTGCTGCCTGGGTAGATGTCTTTGGTTTCTATGTTAATAGCCAAAAACTTGCCGTTGTCTTGAGGCTCATATTTATCTTTAATTTCTTGATAAATTTGAGAACCCTCCGCGGCAATTTTTTGGATGTCTGCTTGTTTTAGAAGGTCTTGGCCCATATATTCTGCTCTGAATTGGTTTTATGTTATAACTGGTTTTAGAATATTGTCCATCCCGACAGGTCTTTATATTTTTAGTTTCTTTTAAGCTTAAATATATTGTCGCATCTTTTAAAGTTTTAGTCAAAATATGCTACCTAAGTAACAATATGCAGCAAAAATGCTATAATTATTTTATCATGAGCGAATTTATAGCAGATAAACAAGATATTGGAGCCGGAGATTTTGTGGATGCTTCCAGTTCCGAAAGTTTTTTAAAGACACTTTCGCAAGCATCTCGGGCGGAAAAAGACCAAAGGGCGCTACTGGCAACACTTAGCCCTGTTTCCGGAGAGACAAAGGAAAAGTAAGCAGTAATATTTCTTTATTACAAAAAAAATTATGATTTTATAAAACCTTGCGGGCGGTTTTATTTTGAATGGATTTAGTGTTGATTAACAATTTTCCAAAATGGAAAATTTGCGGAGCGTTTTGGGGAAACGCTCCGCGCATTGTTTTTGTATGCCGGCGGGCTACTCCGAAGAAGTAGTCAGGCGCTTGGCATGCATAAGTTCAACCATTCCGAACACGAATTGGGCCGCGAGCCGGTGCTCTTTGTTAAAGTGGACGTTCCCTGTGAAGGCCCCTTCCAGGTTCCTATTGTTTTTTCTTTCAGTTATGCTATATTTACTAATCTGAAATAACAGGAGGAAGTACATATGAAAGCAGAGATGGTTACGGCTGTCGTTCTCAAGGACGACGACGGAAAAGTTACCGATATTTGTTTTTCCGAGCAAGTGGTTAATTTTATCTTGGCTGTTACTAAGGAGTATGCCAAGGACGACGCAGACGGCGGCGCAAAGACCAGGCGTGAAGTTGCGGCGGCCGAAAAAGTGGTCAAGTCCGCAAAACTTCCCAAGGAAAAGACCGCGGCTGACGGCTGGTATTCTTACACTGTCTCAATGGCCGAAGGCCTGCGCATGACCGAAGAGCAGCTGCTAAAAAGGTCCGACCAAGTCCTGCCCAAGGAAATGTACCCCAGAGTGGCCTTGTGCTTTTTTGTCCGGGGAGGGCGGCACGGCCTGCAGCTGGCTTTTTCTCGGGAAGCCGCCAAAAAGATTTTTGACGGGCCGGTTCCCTCTCCGCACAGGCGATTGTCCGGGAGGGACAGAGAGATTGCCAAAGAAACAGTTGACCAGATTCTCTTTCCCTTTCCCGAAAAGCGCGTGCAACTGGACAACGAGTTTGCCGCCATGCTCGCGAGCATTAAAAAAAGCCATCGCTAGAGCGATGGGGCCGCGGGGTAGTCAGCCGGTGTATTCGGCGCTACCCCTTTTTTTTATTCCTAAGCTTCGCTAAGTATTTTTTCTATTTTTTTTGCCACTTCTTCCAGGTCGGTGTTGGCCTTCACCAGGTATTCGTCGGCTTTAAGCTCTTTAGCTTTCAGCATATATTCCGGGTCGCCGAAGTTGCTGAAAATTATTACTTTGGTATTGGCCAAAGCCTTGTCCGGATTTTTTCTTAGCCGCTCCAGCATTTCCAGGCCCGGGAGTTTTGGCATAAGCAAATCCAAAAGCACCAGGTCCGGCCGGAATTCTAAAATAAAATTATAGCCCTGCTCTCCGTCCGCGGCCTGGACAATCTCGTAAGAGCGGCTTAAATGGTCGGACAAAAGGTTTCTCATGTCGCTGTCGTCTTCCACTATTAAAATTTTCTTTTTATTTTCCATATTTATATCTATAATACTCCTATTATAGCAAATATTGGCAAATAACTAAACAGCGGCCGTTTCCAGGGCGGCCCGTGTTATAATAAAGCCAGTTTATTGGATGTTTTATAATACAACTGATGCTAAAAATACACAAAGTAAATAGGCTTATTTTTGGGCTTCTGTTTATTGCCGCCATAGCCGGGTGTTTTTACCGTCCCCATGAATTTTTAATACAAGCCAATTATCAGCCCGGGCAAAGCGGCCTTGGCCCTAACAGAGTGGAATTTCCGGCTTCCGACGGCTTTAAATTAACCGGGCAGTTCTATTCCAACGATGGAACTGCCAGTTCGGCGGCAGTAATACTTATTAACCATTTTGGCTCTAACCCGGCCCACTATACTTCCTTGAGGGATAAGTTATTGCACAGCGGCTATGAGGTTTTGGCTTACGATATCCGCGGCCACGGGGACAACCAGTCTGTGTCAGCCAGTTCGGCCGACTCCTACAAAGATGTTTTGGGCGCGGTTGAATTTTTAAAAAAAGCGGCCCCCGGCAAAAAAATTGGAATTATTGGGGCTTCGGCAGGAGCCAATATTGCTTTTGTTGGTTCCGGCGCGTCTCCGGAAATTTTGGCCACGGTTTTGCTTTCCCCGGCAAAGTTTGGCTTTTTGGGCCAGCCGTTGCCTGAAAATTTGCCGGGTTTTAACATCCAAAATATTTTAATTCTGTCGGACCAACAGGATTTTAATAAAGCGGAAACTTTTTACCTGTTGGCCAATAATTTTAAAGAGCAAAAAATTTATCCCGGTTTTGGCCATGGCGGGTTCCTTTTAAACCACCCGGAGGTTAACGAGGCGATTATTGCTTTTTTAAATAAGCGCTTAAAATAAAGTACCCGCAAGTTTAAAAATAATAAAACAAAAAACCGCTTTTTAGGCGGTTTTTAAATTTTTTGCTTCGCGAATAAATTCCCAAAATTGGGGCCAGCTTTTATTTACCGCTTGGGGGTACTTTGTTTTAACTTCTTTGTTGTTGACAAATCCCCACATTACCGCCGCCTGGATTACGCGGTGGTCAGCGGGCTCTATTTCTTCGCCAGCCTCTATGCGAGGGATTATTTTTTCCATTTCAGCCAGTCTGTCGCTTTCGTGGTGGTGCAGTTTTTCCCACAATTTTTCTCCTTCTTCCATGTTCATATAGCCGAACACCCGCGCAAAGCAATAGTCTTCCGCTTGCTCCGGAATAAAATCCGGCTTGTGGCCTTTTAGCATTTCTAAAAATGCCTTTGCCTGGTTTTGAATTGTCGCGTCGTATTTAGTTTCCCAAGTTTTTCCCTGCTGCCTTTGCCGGTTCCAGTGTTCTACGGCTTTGTATGAAAGTTGCAGTTTAACATCCGCGTCCGGCAGGCGTTCGGGGTCGCCCATGAGCACGGCAGCCGACGCCCATTGGGTAGTTTTGTCCGGCAAGTTTTGAAGTTCCTTCTGGCTTAAGTTTACAATGCCAGGGTCGTTAGGCATGTCCTTAACCCTTCCCGTAAGGGTACCATGGGTAATAAAAGTTTTTTTAATGCCTAGTTTCCAACTTGCAAATCTTAGCATCCTGTAAAGCGTGCCCGACTCGCCAACATCAATTTCTTGGCTTTTGTCCCAGGCTTCTGCCGCTGCTTTTAAAGCCAATAAATCGCTTCCCAAGCCAGTCCTTCCGGACAAGAATTTTTTTATATCATCCGCATGTCCATAAACCAGGTCCAATACGCCCATGCGGTTAATCCAGGATTTGTCCAGCGGGATAAATTTTTCATACTTTTCAAATTCCCGCCTTGCATCCGCCGCTTGTTCGGCAGGGGATTGGTGATGTGGTTTTTTGTGCTCAGACATAAAATAATTATAACTTATCTTTTCCGCTAGGACTAATAATTCGTTACTTCTATAATTACACTATTTTAGAAGTAAAAAACACCCCTAAAGGGTGTTTTTTTGGGGTGCCCGAAGGGAATCGGACCCTCGTAGCCGCTGCCACAGAGCGGTGCTCTACCATTGAGCTACGGGCACCATACAGTTAGTCGAAAGTTATAAAGTTCCAAATAAAAATCCAGGAACAAAAAAACCCTTGCACAGATTTGTGAAGAGCTATACTTTAAGACATCTGCTGTGTCAAACATCTTGGATATATTATAGATTAAAAAGTTTCAGCGGTCAATTGGCTTAAATAACAAAAATAGAAGGCAAAAACAACAGCCTTCTATTTTTTTGCGAACAAAGTCCGTTCATTTGTTGAGCCTCAAGACGCGGGCTCAGAGGCGACAGAGGAGGCGTTTTTCTTTTCAGACGGAACGCTATTCAGCCATCTTTTGGCCAAAACGAAATAGGTGATGAGTCCTGACAAGGCCATCAATCCCACCAGGCAAGTCATAAGCAAATCAGTTTTCAGTTGGGTTGATGCGAATTTTCCATACCATAAAGCAGTGGCGCCAACAGCTTCTCCCATAAGGCCCGAGACAGTTATAAGTTCGAGCTCGGCGCGTACATTTTTGCGCCTCTTTCTGCCCAATACTGAAATTAAGGCAATGCAAGAAAGCCAAATTGGAATAAACGGCCAGAGTAGCCTTATATTTTGGACCTGATAGCCAATGAATAGCCAGGCGAAAGGCAGTAGAGAAAGTACGAACAAAACCGCGATTTCGAATCTGCGAATGGACTTGTTATTCAACATAGTTCCCCCTTATTGGCTCATTATAGACTATCTTTTCCAAAATAAAAACCCACCCCGCCAAATTGGCGGGGTGGGTTTTCCTATATATTGCTGGTTACCAAATTTTAATTTTTATGGCTTTAAGAGTGTTTACTAATTCATCCCACAAGCCTTTTACGCTTATTTTGGATCCAACCTGGACCGAAGCTAAGGTTGTGGTGGAGCCGTTTTGTTTTATTACGGTGCTGCTGTCCGTAGTTACAGTAAAGGTGCTGGGAATGCCGTGGTTATTTGTTTGCACGGTTACAACGTTGCCATTAACCGCGGTTACCTTGCCGCCGCCTTTGGCGACATGGGTATTGGCCGGAGTAACTACGACTACCTTGGCCGTAATGTTGCTGCCATCTAGACTGCCGACTACCCGGACTTTATCGTTCACATGGATGCCGGATAACTCTATCTTACCGTCAAACGCCCGCGTTATTTTGGCGCCTTCGGTATTAACGCTAAAACTTACACCTTCGCTAGTGGTAAAGTTAAAGCCCGTAGAACTTATGGCGGTTACCGTTCCGCTTTTGAACTTATCATTAATCCGGAATTCAGTCTTGTCTTTATTGTCCTGATGGAATAAATTTTTTATATTTATTCCATTCCCATTATTTTTATCTTCCCCGTTATTATGCGCCAGGGCCATTGTAGGCAAGAGTAGGACAACGGCAAACGCGGCGGCTATTTTAGTTAGCTTCTTCATATATACTCCTTTCTTTTTGCTTGGGGTTAAATTTTGTAACCCAAAGAGTTAATTTCTCCTACGCTGTATATAACGATACCGCCAGGTATATGTTTGCTATTTTTTGGTAAAACCGTTTTATTTATGGCAAATAAAAAATCATCCCGCCTAATGGGGGATGATTTTACAATCTATAAAATTTAAGGTTAATTTATCTCCACCTGTTGCCGAAGCCCCGGCTGCCGGATGTTCCCGCGGGTTTGCGCCTGTTGTTAAATCTCGGACGGCCGGAAAAAGGCGGGCGTGATGCGCCTCCAAAGCTTGGGTTGCTGTATGGGTTTGGTTTTCTGGAAGGCCTGGGGCCGGCATAGCGGTTCGGCCGTTCGGTATCGGGAGCTTTAGGCAAGCGGGCAAGCGTCGGGGTTTGGGTTACGCGCAAATTTTTCCTAATTAAGCGTTCAATGCTTTTAACTTCGTAGCGCTGGTCGGGTGTGGCAAAAGAAACGGCCTTGCCAACGCGTCCGGCGCGTCCGGTACGGCCAATCCTGTGCACATAGTCTTCGGAAGCCGTAGGCAAGTCGTAATTAATAACCAGCTGAATGCCGGTAACATCAATACCTCTGGCGGCAATATCAGTCGCCACCAAAACGCGGTAGCGGCCAATCTTAAAACCTTCCAAAGCTTCTATTCGCTGGTTAAGCGAGCGGTTGGAGTGGATTTCCGAAGCGGTGTGCCCGTGGTTCCTAATAGTCTGGGCAATTTTTTTGGCGCCGAACTTGGTGCGGGCAAAAACCAAAATACTGCCGGCGTATTCTTTTAAAAGGTTCTGCAGTAAAGCCGCTTTGTCTTCTTTGTTGACGAAAAATAATTCCTGTTCAACCAGTTCAACCGCGGTTCCGGCCGGCGCGACTTCTATGCGCAAGGGCAGGGACATAAAAGATTTGGCAATATCCACAATTTCGTTAGGCATGGTGGCGGAGAACAAAAGCGTCTGCCGTTGCTTCGGCACCGTCATCATAATTTTTTTAATCTGCGGTGCAAAGCCCATGTCTAACATCCTGTCGGCTTCATCTAAAACTAAAATGGAAACAGTATTAAGCTGGATAGTTTTTTGTTCCAAATGGTCAATAAGCCTGCCGGGAGTGGCGATAATGATGTGCGGGTTTAATCGCAGCATTTTTATTTGTTTGCCCATATTTTCGCCGCCAATTAAAATTGCAGTTTTAAGGCCAATGGGCTTGCCAATTTTTTGTAAAGTTTCGTTAACTTGCAGGGCCAGTTCGCGGGTAGGCAAAATTACCAGGCCTTTGGTTTTGTTGCCTGCCTGTGCCAGCCTTTGTATCATTGGAATGCCAAAAGCCAGGGTCTTACCCGTGCCGGTTTGGGCAATACCCATAATATCCTTGCCTTCAATGGCAGGGTTAATGGATTTGTGCTGGATTGGCGTTGGCGTGGTGAACTTGTTCTGATGCAGGATTTCCAAAAGCTTAGGGGCAATGCCTAAGTTGTTAAAAGTCGTGTCAGTTATTGGAGGTGTAGTCATTTGATGATTTTAGCATAAAATAAGAATTTTGTCAAATGTTTTTTAGGTTTGATGGGCACCTTCTCGTAAGTCCATAACAAATACCGAGAAGGTGCCCATCTAGTTAAGGCTGGGAATTTTTATCTTTTTGACTAAAACCTATATTCATGGTAAATTATTATGTTTTGCTGTCCGCAAAACCAGAACTTGCATGAGCGCAGGTTCCGAAAGTCCCTGAAGGAGGACTGGACAAATGAAGAATAAGGTTAGGAATGAAAATGTCGGTTTAAGCCTGCTAATAGAGAACCCGGGAAGCGCCGACGCGGTTTTGCCCCTTGGTTGGTGCATTACGCCAAAGACTCTGGAAACTATCGAGAGGCAAAAAATCATTAACCCGCATTTGCTGATTCTGCTCATCGGCATGTTACCGGATCCAAATTACTCAAACAGTACGGAGCCGGCGGCCAAAACCATCTATTCTTTTTATGAGGAACAGCGTCTGTTGCTGCCTCTAAAACAGGGAATGGAGTATATTGAAATAAGCAGGCCGGGCAAGTACCGCCTGTTCGCCACCATTGTGGGCGACAGGGACTCGGAGATAGAAGACCTGCGCTACAAATATTTGGGGGAAGGCAAGGAAAGATATGTTGAAAGGAACGGGGATATAAGCAGTCCCAACCTTTCCCTCCAGCGCGCGGTTATTGACGTTGAAGTCGGCGCGGAATTTTTCGCCCACGAACCGGCCGAATGGGAAAAACGCTGGGTCGGCCGCTGGTTGGGCCCGGCTAAGGACCAATGCCAGTTCGGCCAGCAGCGTATATTCGCTTATAGCGCGCAGCCGCTGCTGTTGGCGCTTGGATGGCTGTTGGTTTTTTTGACCCGCTTGCTTAAGGCTTTGCTCCTGACTATTGGCGGGTACAGGAAAGTCAACTGGTTGGCCGTAGCCCGGCCAGACAAAAAATTGAAGGTGCTTCGCAGCTTTGATCCTTGGGATTCGGTCTTCCTTACGGGCCGGGACGATAGCAAACTCCGTTGGTTTTTAGTTCCGCTCTGGCCTTACCTTTCGCTGTTCGGGTGTTTGCTCATAGCGTTTGCGTATGCAGAGACCAATTTGGCTGTACTGCTATGGCTACTCCTGCAAATCTTCCTTTGGGTAGCGGGCGTTGGCCTTGTAGGCTCCTTTATCCTTTCCAGGATTCTACAGCAAGGGTCGCGGTTCCAAAATTGGCTGGCGGCGCCAGGTGAGAGGGAGCAGGCTAGAATGCTTGCACTACTTGCCGAACAGCGGAAACAGCTTAGTTATCTAGGTTGCGATTCCCGGCCGAAGACGCCTACGCTTAAGGCGATTCCGCACCCAACCCTCCATCTTCGTTATCAAGCCCTGAAGGCCAGTGTCTGCCGGCCATTCAGCCGCTAAAGCGTTAGTGGGGTAGTAGCGGGTCAAACAGGTTTATCACTCTGTTTGACCCGATTTTTATTTTTACAAGCGTAGTATCATAAAAAGAACCTTATTGACTAAAAGCTTAAAATGGAGTTAAATATAGGACAGCCAACTTGGCTAGTGCTTTTGGTTTAAAAATAATTTTAAGCATAAAGCTATAGCGAAAGCTTAGGCCAGTCCCGCCTGGGCGGGACTGATTTTTCACAACAAGGAGGATTACGCCGATGGCAAAAAACCCATTGACCGTAGCCACCGCCATTCCTGACGGTAAAATCAGGAAGTTTTACGAACAGGTTGTAGTGCCGGCCCTTAAGTACTCCGGAATGAGTCCAGAAAGATTGCAGAAGCTAATTGAGTTAGAGAAAGAAATGTATGTCAGAAGTCAGTTTGAGAAGTTATTTCGGGAACTGGAAGATGACCTTATAGAGTATCTCCCGCCGGAAGCGGTTGAGGTTGATTACAGTAAACCCGGCGCGCTGGCCAAGGCCCTTGAGACCGGTGGGTTTGAAGTTATGAATGCCGCCGGCCTGGACTTGGGGGAAATCAAATTCCAGGAGCATCGCAAGGTCACCAGACCAGTTAGTCTCCATAAAAGCTGGCCTAACGGAATTTACCTGGCTTCCCTTTGGCCCCACTCACTTATCTTCGGAAACAAGAAATTCACAGATCCGCTCATAGCCGCGAAATACGCCGCAGGTGTTACTACCGGTTGGCTAGGCGACCGCTCGCTGGTTGTGATTTTTGAGCACGAAGGCAACCCTTATTGCCTCTCTATGTACGCGAAGCTTAAAGTGCCAGGCCCTGATAATCCGGGACTTGTCAAAAGAAGGTTGGCGCGGATAGCGCAGTTTTACAGGGTTGCAATTGGGAACTCCTGGAGCAGCTTCACCCGCTTTGTGGTCACCGAACAGTAAAGCATAAAGCCAAGGTCCGCGTTTTGGATAAACGCCAAAACGCGGACCTTTAAAATTGTATTTTTTTAGCAAAAATTTTAAAAAAATGGTATAATGTCATAAGAACCAAGAAGCAAATTACAAGAACCAAATAAGTCTCAAGTTTTAAATTTTAAAATTTGTGATTTGTTTGGATCTTGGCATCTTGGGTCTTGGAATTTAACCCCTTATGCCCTACATTAGCGAACTTTTGAACAATAAAATTTTTGACAGCTCCGACGCCACCGTCGGCAAGCTCCAGGATATTTTAATCTCGCCCAAGGAAGGGGCCTTCCAGCCGCTGGAGTTTTTGGTAATTAAAGACTTAAAGGACGGAATTAAATTCGTGCCTTATGAGTTTGTGGAAAATTTTACCAGCAGCGAAATATCGCTTAAAAACCTTTTTACCGGCATCGCTATTTCAAAATTGCCCGGCGAAGATTATATTTATTTAAAAAAAGACGTGCTGGACAAGCAGATTGTAGACATTGCCGGCACGCGCGTGGTGCGGGTAATCGATTTGCGCATTGGCACGGTGGAAAATAAAATGTGCGTGCTGGGCATTGACCCAAGCTTTAGGGGGCTGCTCCGCCGTTTGGGTTTTGGCGATTCTTTCATAACCCGCCCGTTTGAAGTTAAGCTTATAGACTGGCGCCAGGCCAAGCTTTTGGCAGGCAGCGCGCCGCTCCAGCTTAACACGGCCATTGAAGAGCTAAGCGAGCTCCACCCGGCCGACCTGGCTAATATAGTAGAGGATTTGGACGTAAAATTCGGCTCTAACCTGCTGGCTTCTTTGGACTCCGTGGAAGCGGCGCGCGTTTTGGAAGAAGTTGACCCCCAGCTCCAAACTATTTTGGTCAAGCATTTGGGCCCGGAAAGGGCCGGAAAAATACTTTCCCAAATGTCCAGCGACGAGTTCGCCGACCTGGTCAAAACTTTGTCCAGCGAGGAAACCAAGGACTTCCTGTCTAACGTAAGCGCTTCCCGCGCCCAGAGCCTGCAAAAATTAATTTCTTACCCGAACAACACGGCCGGCGGCCTTATGACCCTGGATTTTTTTAGCGCCCGGCCGCAGTGGTCGGTTAGCGAGACCATTGAGGAGCTTAAAAAAATTTCCGAAAATATGCGCTCCATTGCCCATGTTTACATAACCCAGGACAATGGCAAGTTTATGGGGGCGATATCCATGAGAAGGCTAATTTTAGCAAACAGGGATGACAAAATTTCCATGCTGGCCAAAGATTTCCCGGCCCGCTCCACGCTCAAGCCGCACGACCGCGTGCAAAAAGTCATCCACCTTATGACCAAATACAATTTATACACAGCCGCGGTTTTGGACAAGGAAAAAAAGCTCCTGGGCGTGGTGACTATAGATGATGTAATGAGATTATTGGCTCCAAAGGCTTAGTAGTAATCGCGAATATGCAAATTTACAGTAATATACGAAACTAAAAGTCGTAATCCATTTAAATTTTTTAACGCGTTACCGGTCACGGTTTTGTATATTAATTTAAAGATTCGTATATTCGCGATTACTATTTAATGATGAACTTAAACTGGAAAACCTTACGCAGGAAAATATTGCTCTTTATGGCCGTTGTCGGCCCGGGGCTTATTACCGCCGTGGCCGACAACGACGCGGGGGGAGTGGCCACCTATACCGTGGCGGCATCGCTTTATGGCATGAGCTCGCAGTATTTTATTATTTTCAGCACACTGCTCTTGGCCGTTACCCAGGAAATAGGCGCGCGCATTGCCATTGTTACCGGCAAGGGCTTGGGGGATTTAATAAGGGAAAATTATGGCGCCAAAGTGGCTGTAATTTTATTTTTCTTTTATTTTTTTGTAAACCAGGGCGTGGTTTTGCAGAATGTTACCGGCCTTAAGTCCGCCATCCAGCTCTTTGGCCTGCCGTGGCAGCCGGTTTTAGTTATTTTCTGCGCGTTGTTGGTACTGCTGGTGGTTTTCCTCAACTACAAAAATCTCCAGCGGATTTTTTTGGTAACCATAGTTTTTTACGCCACCTATATTTTTTCCGCCGTGCTTTCGCATCCCGACTGGGGGCATGCTATAAAAGAAAGCTTGATTTTACCCAACAGGGCTTACGTTACGGACATCAAATATTGGTTTACTTTAATAGCCGTGCTGGGCACAACCGTAACCGCCTGGGGGCAATTTTTTGTAAACAGCTACGTGGCCGACAAGGGCCTTAAAACCCAGGACTTAAAGGCCGAGCAGGCCGAAGTCTACGCCGGCTCTTTTTTAACCAACTTTTTTTCCTGGATGATAGCCGTGGCCGTGACTTACACGCTTTTTATTAACCACACGCTTGTTTCCGATGCCGCGCACGCGGCTTTGGCCATTGGGCCGATTGCCGGAGCTTTGTCAGCAAGCCTTTTTGCCGCAGGGCTTTTGGCCGCGTCTTTCTTAGGCCTTACGATTGTGCCCCTCGCCACGGCTTACGTGTTTACGGAATTTTTCGGCTACGAACGGACGCTCAACGCCAGCTTTGGCAAGGGCAAAGTTTTTTACACTTTTTTTATTTCGCAAATTGCCCTGGCCCTGGTTATTGCCCTGTTCCCGCGCATCAACTTATTTGGCATTACGCTTTACGCCGACTACCTAAACGGGGCCATGCTGCCGGTAATTTTTTATTTCCTAATTAAGTTTTCCGGCGACAAGGCCATTATGGGCGAGAAATATGTATCAAGGGGTTTTTCCATGTGGTTTTTAAAGATATTTGCTGTTATAATAAGCGTCGCGGTGGTGGCCACCTTCTTTGGTAAAATATTCATCAAATAAATTATGCAAATACTCCTAAAATACCTGAAGCGCTACTGGAAGCTAATTGTGCTGGCTTTGGTTTTGGCCGGCATAAACCAGGTTTTTTCCCTGCTGGACCCGTATTTGTTCCGGCTGATTTTGGACAATTACGTTACCAAGTTTGAAGCGCTTACGCGGTCGGATTTTTTTCGCGGGGTGGGAATACTTTTGCTTTTGTCCATGGGCACCAACTTTGTTTCCAGGGTGGCTAAAAATTTCCAGGATTTTTACGTAAATACCATCACCCAGCGCTTAGGGGCAAAAATGTACACCGACGGCCTGGCCCATTCTTTGCAATTGCCTTACCAGGTGTTTGAGGACCAAAGGAGCGGGGAGACTTTGGAAAAATTGCAAAAAGTCAGGTTGGACATTGAAAAACTCATAACCGCTTTTATTAATGTTTTGTTTACCACGCTGGTTGGGTTTATTTTTGTAATAGTTTACGCTTTCGCGGTTAACTGGGTCATTGCGGCCGTGTATTTGGGCATGGTGCCTTTGCTGGCAATCTTAAGCTCTGTCCTGAGCAAAAAAATAAAAAGCGTACAAATTAAAATTGTCGCCCAAACTACGGCTTTGGCCGGCTCCACCACGGAATCACTTCGCAACATTGAACTGGTAAAATCCATGGGGCTTTCCGGCCAGGAAGTAAAAAGGCTCAACGACACCACAGGCGAAATTTTAAAGCTGGAACTGCAAAAGGTAAAATATATCCGTTCTTTAAGCTTTGTGCAGGGCACGGCCATAAATTTTTTGCGTACCGTAATACTTTTTGTAATGATGTACCTGGTCTTTACCCGCGCGCTTTCTTTGGGCCAGTTCTTTTCTTTGTGGATTTACTCTTTCTTTTTGTTTAATCCTCTGCAAGAGCTGGGCAATGTTATCCAGTCCTACCGCGAAGCGCAGGCCAGTTTGAACAACTTTAAAAGTATTATGGACAGCCCCAAAGAGCCCCTGGCCCAAAATCCAAAAAGTATAGGCCTAGTGTCAAGGGTCACCCTTGACACTGTGAGTTTTAAGCATTTAACGGCAAATCGTAATGCTTTGGACGGGATTAGTTTTAGTGCGGGAAAAGGGGAGACCATAGCTTTTGTTGGGCCATCGGGCAGCGGTAAAACTACATTGGTAAAACTTTTAGTCGGGCTTTACCGTCCGGGCCACGGCAAGATTTTTTACAACACTACGGACATGGCAGAGTCTGACCTGGAAGAACTGCGCGCGCAAATTGGCCTTGTGACCCAGGACACTCAGCTTTTTGCCGGCAGTATTCGGGACAACTTAAAATTTGTGAGCCCTAACGCAACGGACGAAGAGCTGCATCAGGCATTAAAAAGATCCGCGGCCGACAGCCTAATGCAAAGGGCTGTCAAAGGGTTAGATACCGTAATTGGCGAAGGCGGCGTAAAAGTTTCCGGCGGCGAAAAGCAAAGGCTTTCCATTGCCCGCGCTTTATTGCGCAAGCCTAAGCTTTTGGTTTTTGATGAAGCCACATCTTCGCTTGATTCTTTAACCGAAGAACAAATTACCGCCACCATCCGGAGCCTTAGCAAAAACATGGAGCAGATTACTGTTTTAATTGCCCACCGCCTTTCTACAATTTTACATGCTGACAGGATTTACGTTTTGGAAAAAGGTAAAATAGTTGAGCAAGGCCCGCACCAGGAATTAATTGACCAAAAAGGTTTGTACTATGCTATGTGGAGACAGCAAATAGGGGAAAGTGAAAGTACGATTAACAATTGACGTTTAACGTGTTCGATTGTAGTTGCCTGATTTATCAGTCCGCCTAGGCGGATCGATAAATCGAGCAACTACACTTAAAAGTGTGTTTTTTGGTGTTGACAAGATAAGCCATTTTGTGCTATAATATAAGGCTAATCTACTATGGTGTTAGCAGTGTCTTTTGGGCACTTTTACCACGATAGCGGATTAAAATTTCAAGACTGAAAAGGAGCAGGAGGAATGGAAAGTAGACATTTAGAAGCGCTTCAGCGCGTCAGACCTGATTTGATTCGTATTGCTCGGTCAACCGCTGAAAGAGGGTTCTCCTACCGCGGTTTTAAGGTAGGGTGCGCCGGATTCTTTTATCGCCCCAAAGGCATTGGTTTGACTGAGCGCTACAGGATCTTCAGAGCCGCAAACGCCAAGCCTTTGGAAGGCAAAAGTAAATTTTGCGGTGAAATGACCACGTCGTGCTACGCTCGCTCAAACGGCTATGAACTGATTATCGCGCTTGCGGTAGCCGGTTTACCACAGCCCGATGGCGGGAGCGGCATTAAGTCTGACACTTTGCATCCATGCGAAGATTGCAGGCCTTTCTTGTCAGGTTTGCCCGAAGCCCGGCCGGATACCCGAATCATAACAATCCATAACCATAATGGAATAGTGCAGGACTTTAGCCTGCAGCGGATTCTTGAGATCCATGGCGATCCGGTTCCGTGGGCGATCTAGGTGCATTTTTGTTTAGCGCGGCGGCGGTGTGAATAACACTGTCCGCCCGCTTTTTTATTTTGCATAAAAAAAACAGGGTTCTCGGCGCGTGCTGCGCAAAGAACCCTGAAAACTTTTTTATCCACTTGAACGGTAATTCTTCATCCCTTCGCCTATTATGTCATGCGTTTTGTTACCTCTTGCTGCAATATTGTATAATAGGCGCATTACCACGGCAGTAAACCAAAAAATTACAACACCTATTGTTGCTACTGCTACGCAGGAAGGTAGGGCAATTAATGGCCCGTATGTTTTTGTGGCAAAAATTATAAGGGAAGCGAAAATCCCGAAACCCGGCGTGCAGAGGCCAAGTTTGTCCATTGGTTTTCCTACTCTATATAAAACCGCATCAACTGCTTCAGGGAAGCAGAGCCCGATAAGAGCCCCAATAAGAGAGACGAGGCACAATACCGCCAGAAGCTTGGAGATGACGCCGAGTATGGGGAAGTACCTGACTATGGGATAAATTACGAATGGAGTAAAAAATACCCAAATCGCAATCCCGATTTTTTTGAATTTTGAAGTGGACATTTGTTCCTCCTGCGGACAAGATAGTTATTTTTAGCATAAAAGGCTTAAATTAGCAAGGCTTCGTATCCCATGTAGTTAGCTGATCCCGCGTCGGGGTGCGGGGCAAGCTTATCAGCTGTTAATATAAAACAGCCCATAAATGGGCTAACTACAGGACACTTCGCATCCATACAACAAAAAGCCGCCCCAATATGAGGAGCGATTTGTTTGTATGAGTATGTGTGTAATCTGTCATTGTGTCATTGCTAGGAGTGCATCCGCCTTTCGACTGGGCTCAAGGCGCCCTGAGCGTGGCCGAATGGGCGACGAAGCAATCTCTTCGTTGGAATAAGATTTCTCCGTTTGCATTCGCAACGACAAAATTTATTTCTAGACTATGGCAATATTTTTTGTTCAAAAAATTAGTCTAAAAATTATACAAATGTAGCTTTTTTAGACTAACTGATAAAAATTTTATTTGCACTCAGCGGAAGTCCAGTTACGCTTAGTCCGCTCGTCGCATGGCTAACCACGCTTAGCGTGGTTAGCGCGGCCAAACCACTATAACATTCTTGTCTTTTAAATCCACCACATGTGACGCATGATCGAAGTTGCCGTTGGCGTTGTACAAAGTTGTGTAGGAGTAGGGGTAGTTCATGCCTTTGCGCGTGCCCGGGTCGTTGGTAATAAACTGGCTGGAGGAGTAGCCTTTTATAACTATCATGTGGTAAGGCGGCCCGGGGCTCCTAAAGTTGGGGTTGCCCAAAAGTTTGCCGTTGCTGGGGAAGAGCACTAAATGGTTTTGGTTAAGTTCGGTTTTTATATCATCTTCCGAAAAGTTGGTTAGGATTTTCGCGTTTAGCCCGTAAACTTCCCTTACCATTTGCGCGGTTTCCTGGGAGTTGATGTCCAAATGGTAGCCAAAGTGGTTTTCTTCCCACTGGGTGAGTTTGGTAATTTCCTGTTCCACAAACGCAGGCGGCAGGGTAGGTTTGGTTTCTCCCTGGTAATAGCTGTAAGCCATAATGGCGCTGGCTTCCTCGCAGGATTCGTTATGGAGTTCGTCCCAGTTGGCTGTGGGCGCCTGGGAAGTAAAGGGGACTTTGAGTAAAAAAGTTTTTGGCGGCGCAGGAGTTGGGGAGGGTGCGGGGCTGGGCTGTCCAGGGTTTGGGGTTGGCTGCGCGGGCTTTGGGGTTGGCGGGGGATTGGGCGAGGGTACTCTTGGGGCTTCTGCGGTTATTTGTTCAAAATCTTTGGCCGGCTGGTAATGCCTGTTAATATAATTAACAGCCAGAGCGCACAGTATTGCTCCGGCTAAAACATAGGCTACTATTCTATGGTGGTGTGGTTGTAACATTTAAATAATATCTTCCTTTTTAATTTTTATGAATTGCCCGACTGGTAAATTATTTGGTAAAGTCAGTTTATTAAGCCTTATTCTTTTTAGCGCGGTAACGGTAAGCCCCACGGCAGAGAACATCCTTCTTACCTGGCGTTTTTTGCCCTCGTGTATAGTAATTCGCACTTTACCGTCCCGCTGTTTCACCTGCGCCGGGTAAGTTGTGCCCGTGGAAATTTCCACGCCGGTCCTTAAGTGTTCCAGCTGGCCGTCTGTCGGCTCTTCCTGGGTGCTGACTTCGTATTCTTTTTCGTGCTCAAAACTGGGGTGCGCGAGTTGTTGCGTCAACTCGCCGTCGTTGGTCATAATCAGCAATCCTTCTGTGTCAAAATCCAAACGGCCCACGTTCCAGACTTTAGTCCTTAAGTCTTCGGGCAGAATATCAAACACAGTTTTTTTGCCTTTGGGGTCGCTTTTGCTTACCACATAGCCAACAGGCTTGTTCATCATCACATAAATTTTTTCTTCAGCCGGCTTAACAACTTTGCCGTAAACTTTTACGGTGTCTTTTTCAGGGTCAACCTTGTCGCCGAGTTTGGCTTTTTTGCCATTAATAATAACCTGGCCGGATTTTATAAATTCCTCGGCCTTCCTGCGGCTGGCCACACCGGCCGAACTAATAAATTTTTGCACGCGTTCTTCCATACATTACAGTATATCATTCTTGCTAAATATGGTATAATGACAGCATTATGAATAAAAAGAATTTACCTTTAATTATTGCGCTTTGCATTCCGGTGGTAATGATTATCCTGGTCGCGGCGTTTATTTATTTGCCGTCATGGGGCAAGAAGCCCCAGTATAATTTTGTCTATATGACGGGCAGTAACAGTTATTATTACGATTCAGCTTCAGGCAGGCGCGAATATGTGGTTAGCGGAGGGCATTTGGTCTACAACGAAGTGCCGTCGCCGGCCCCAGGCATCCCGCCTGTCTATAAGCCCGATGCCAATCTGCCGCATTTTTACCTGTATGATTCCGCAAGGGACGAATCTACGGAAATAAGTTTTGCCCAGGCGCAAAGCTATAAGCTAGACGCTTCTTCCGTATCGCCTGACGGCTACACAGTAGAACGCGGCAACTACGGCGGGGGAGACTTTCTGTTTGCAGGCGGTGGCCGCGACTACAACAGCTGGTTTATAAAAGGCCACAACCGCAGCCACAAGCTTAACTTAAAAATAACCGGCAATAATTATTATGATATCCAGTTTTTAGGTTGGATAGAGTAGGCAACAACAATTAACAATTGACCATGGATAAACAACAATTGCTTAACGAAATAAGTTTAATGGCGCGGCAGGGACAGCTGTCCCAGGCCGAAGTTTTGGCGGCTTTTCCGCCGTCCGCGGTTACTGTTCCAGAACCGCCGTCTGCTCCTGCTTTTAGCCTTTCGGAGATAATGTACTACATTGGCGGGGCAATTGTATTTTTGGGCATTGTGGTTTTGTGCTATCAAAATTGGGAAAGTTTTTCTTCGCCTTTAAGGGTGCTGGTTACGCTGGGCAGTATGGTTGCCTGTTTTGTTACGGCCGCGCTTTTGCATAAATACGAAAACTTCCAAAAAATTTCCCAGGCGTTTTTCCTTATTTCCGGTATGCTGGCGCCTATGGCTTTGGAAGTAACTTTTAGGGAAATGTCCGTGGATTTAGGTTCCAACTCCACCCAGCTTTTTATCTTCTTCCTGCTGACGGCAGTTTATTTGGGCGCGTTTTATTTTTTCCGCCAGACCATCCTTTTGTTTTTTGGCATTATTTTTGCCACCGGATTTTTCCATTTTATCATCAACATTTTGGTCGGCGACAACCTTACTTACCAAAATTCTTCCAAAATTTGGGAGTACCGCATACTTACAATGGGCCTTGCTTATATGCTAGTGGGATATTACTTAAGCTCAACTTTCCAGAAAGCCTTAAGCGGGATTTTATACGCTTTTGGCAGTGTTTTCTTTTTGGGCGCGGCAATGTCTTTGGGCGGATGGAGCCCGGACCAAAACGCTTTTTGGGAATTAATTTACCCTTTGCTTGTCTTTGGCATAATTTTCCTGAGCGTGTATGTAAAAAGCAAATCTTTTTTGGTTTTTGGTTCCCTTTTTTTGGTGGGTTATATTTTAAAACTTACTTCGGAGTACTTTAGCGAAGGACTTGGCTGGCCTTTGGCCCTGGTTTTGGCCGGCTTGGCCATTATGGCGGTAGGCTATTACGCGGTGAGGATAAACAGGAAATATTTGGCTTCTGCCGCTTAATTTACAATAATATTATAAAACCCCTCTTACGAGGGGTTTTTAAAATTGGATTGTAATTGACCCGTGGTGGTCCCGGTTGGAATCGAACCAACATCAATGCCTTAGAAGAGCACTGCTCTATCCATTGAGCTACGGAACCACGTCGCACTTTTCTCCGGGCGTTCAATTTTGATTTAAGGATCAAAATCTCACGCCCTGCGCAAAGTGCTCCTTTTTCCCAAAAATTCCTTAGATATTGCTTATTGGAATTTTTGGGAGCCCTCGGGGGCCCCCAAATTTTCATCCTTGGTTTTCACAAGGAAAATTTGGGGAGAGGGGCAACATTCCGAACAAAGTGAAGTATAAAATTCCAACAGCAAAGCCGAGTAATTTTATACTGAACGACGTGAGGGATGATTGACCCGTGGTGATCGTGGCAGGAGTTGAACCTGCGACCTCAAGCTCCGCAAGCTTGCGCTCTATCCAGCTGAGCTACACGATCATGGTGTCCCGCTGTTGCGGGAATGTTTACTTTCCAAACTTGATGCACTATATCATAAACGCCTTTATTTTTCAAGTTTTCGGTTTTTTAGCGTGTCGAAAAAAGAAACAATTTATTGTAACTGCCGATTTATTTATTGAAGGCATTAAACTTTAGGTATCTTAAATAAAAGGTATTTAAAGCAGGAGGTTATAGATATGCAAAATTTTCATATGTATATGTGCGACAGTTGCGGCCGTTCGCACGAAAAGCCCGGGGTTTGCATGTTCTGCCAGGTTCCGCTGACATCTTACGCTAAAGAAGCAGAAATCCAGCGTGAATACCAAACTGCTGACCAAATAGTAGAGCATCGTCCTAAAGGGCTCATAAACAGCTATAAGTGGTACGCGTAAAGTAGCAGATAGTAGTTAGCATTTAGCATATCGGGGCAAGAACCGAATGCCCGCGTCTTTTTAAAGATGTGTTGCTATATGCTGGCTGCTATCTACTAAATACTACTTCCTATTATGGAACTTTTTATGGATGTCCCGCAGGCCTTGGTTAGTCACGTGCGTGTAAATTTGCGTTGTGGTAATGCTGGAGTGGCCTAGCAGGGTTTGCACACTGCGGATGTCAGCGCCGTTTTGCAGTAAGTCAGTCGCAAAGCTGTGGCGCAAAGTATGCGGTGTAACGTCTTTTACAATTCCTGCCAGGCGGCAGTATTTTTTAATAACCCTCTGTATGCTGCGGGGCGTAAGTCCGCTAATTTTTCTGTCGTCGCGGTTCTTTCCGCCGGAGGCGGATCGGCCTTGGGCGGATTTAAAACCCTGGCTTTGCATTTCTTTTTCCATTTTTTTCTGCTGGGCTTCTACAGATTTTTTATCAAATTTTTTTGGTGAGCCCGCGCCGGGCTTGCCAACATTTGAATGCGCCACAAACAAGGCTTTGCTGTTATCTTTTCTTTTGGCTAAATATTTTTTTATGGCTTCCGCCGCGTCGTCGCTTAAAAATACCAGCCTTAATTTACTGCCTTTGCCTCTAATTGTAAATTCCCGCCTGTCCAGGTTTATGGAATCTAAGCGTAGACTGGCGGCTTCGGAAACGCGCAGGCCGGTGGAAAATAAAGTTTGGAGTATTGCGTAATCCCTAAGCCTTGTGGTTTCGTCTTTTTCCTGTTGGGTTGCAAAAAACAGCCTGTCGAGTTCATCTTTTTCCAAAAACTCCACCTGGCGTTGGGGATTTTTTGGCAGTTCAATTTTTTCCGGGGACAGGGTTTGTACATCCTGTTTTATTAAATACTTTAAAAAGGCGCGCAAAGCTATAAGGTGGTAATTTTGGGTAATTAGCTTTAATTGGCCACCCTTGTCATCGGCCAGCCTGTTTAAATACAAGCGGTACCTGTTAACAGTTTTTAGGTCTATTTTTTTTGGGTCGTCTACGCCTTCGGTCAGCGCAAAGCGCAGGAATTTATGCAAATACCTGTAATAAGCTTTTATTGTATTCTGGCTTTGGTTCTTTGCCAGCTCACAGTATTCCAAAAAGTCGTTAATGTAGCGGTAAAGAGGGGAGTCTATTTTATTATTTTTTTGTTCTGCCATAGTTTAATTATAACATTATGCGACATGTGGGTTATCCACAATACCCACAGGGGTTATTACGACAACGTTAATTTGGTTACCTTGGGTTAACGTTATGCGACACCCGCCTGCCACAGCCTAGAATTACTTAGTTATGGGGTAAAAAGTAGGTTAGTCCTGAAATTTTGTCGAATTTTGTAAAAAAGGTATGTCGGGCAGGTTAGCAATATCATAAATTTTAGGCTAAGATAATAGAAATTTGCTTTGTCATTGCGAGTGCATCCGAAGCAATCTATCATTTAGCTAAGAGAGATTGCCGCGTCGGCTGCACTCCTCGCAATGACAAGTAATAATTATGAAAATCCTAGTAATATCTTCTAAAAAGACTTACGTAGCCAAAAGGCTTATAGCAGAAGCCAAAATTAAGAATTTGGAATTAAAAATTATGGACGTGGCCAGTTTGGCCCGTTTAAAGTTTAAGGTTGATGTGGGAGTTTATGACTGTTTATATGTTAGAAGCCCTTATATAAAGGGTTCTCCCCGTTATATTCCAAATATTGTCAGTCTGGCGAAAAAGTTTAAAGCCGCCGGTAAAAAGGTTGTGGATGTTTCCATTGCCCGCGGCCGTTTGGGCGAAGGTAAATGGGTGGATTACAGGCGGCTGGTAAAAGCCAATTTGCCCATCCCAAAAACTGTTGTCCTCTCCCGCCGGACAATTCCCAAGTATTGGCCGTTTATTTTAAAGTGGACATTTGGCATTAAAGGCAAGAATGTATTTTTAATCCGGGACCAAAAACATTTTAACGAGGTTTTTAAACAATACCCAAAAGGGGAATTGTTAGTCCAGGAATTTATCCCTGCGGAATATGAATACAAAATAATTACCGTGGGCTATAAAGCCTTGCCCGTGGTTTTGAGGTTTGCAATCCATCCGGTTACGCGTAGGCCGGATTTTAAGCAACATACCACCCTCTCCCCATGGGAGAGGGGCGGGGTGAGGGTCAACAAGAAGTTAAGGCGGATGATAGCACTTGCCCAAAAAGCCTCCAAAACCCTTGGCCGTGAGTTGGCAAAAGTGGACATATTGGAATATCACGGAAAATTTTACATCCTCGAAGTCAACCGCTTCCCGGGCCTGGATTCTTTTGAGCAGTTGACTAAATATAATGTAGTTAAGGATTTTATAAGCTATTTGCAATAGCACGATTTGAGCGGCCGTTCAAATCGTGCTATTGCGTATTTTATATTTATCAGCTATAATTCATTCATTAATTAACCCACGGATGAATCTGTAATGCGGCAAACGAAATGGCGCCGCAATTCATTACGTGACGAAGGAGCATAAATGCTTACCCCCAAAGAGAAGAACGCCATAATTAAAAAGTTTCAGACGCACAAGGACGACACCGGCAGTCCGGAAGTCCAAATTGCCATTTTGACCAAAGAAATTGAACAGGTCAGCGAACACCTTAAAATCCACCGCAAAGACAACCACTCCCGACGCGGCCTCCTAAAAATGGTCGGCAACCGCCGCCGCCTGCTCCGCTTCCTAAAGAACGAAGACCAAAAGCGCTTTGAGAAAATAGTGGAAAAATTGAAGCTTAAAGTGAACGATAATTAATTGTCGTTCCTCCCAATCCACCTTAGGCGGAGAAGGAGCTATAATAAAATTTAAAAACCTCCCGCAAAGGGAGGTTTTTTTGCCTGTCTAAGGAACTATTCGCGCGAATAGTTCCTTAGACACCCCGCCTGTGAAAGCCGCTTATTGACAATGGTTTTATAAATGTTATGCTTAAAATATAATTAAAAAGTTTTAATTTTGAGTATCTTAAAATATTTTAATATTCAAAGTTAAGAATCAAGGAAAAATAATATGAAAAATAAAATAATAATAAATACTACCCTTCTAATATTTACTTATGTGCTTCCGTTATATATATTTAGCAAATATCAAGATGATTACTTACATATAGACTCAATTCAAAAATGGGTATTTGTGATTTTGTTTTTTGGCTCGACATTAATTACTTATTTAAATCACAAAAATCAAGTACAAGTTGAAAAATTTAAGACATTATGGGTATCCTTACAGATACTGGGAGTTTTAGGTATTATTTATTCAGTAACTGCTTTATATTTAATATTCGCATTTAGAAAAGGAATCGGTTTTTAGAAAAAGTTATGAAAAAAGTATTAAAAGCTTTGTTAGTGGGCTTTGTGTTGGTATGTTCTACTTTTTTGTTTTTTGGAAAAACAGTCCTTGCAAACAGTCTCTATGACCAAAGTATTGCGACTGATAATCTAACTTTGGGTTGGTATAACCCGGCCTTTTTTTATTTAAGTAATATTCCCCAAAACCTGTCTCTTACAAAAATTTCTTTAAAGGTCCAGGAGCTTACAAATAAAACTTTGTGTCCAAACGCGGATTTTCAGGTTGAAGTCGCCATACATTCTGTTGGCGGAAACCATGTATACGGACAGTGGATGTCTATACCATCTAACGGAAATTTAACTTTGGACTTGTCTTCCTCGCCCTTTACAGGGAATGATTTTATTAATACCTATATTTCTTTTGGTTCGTATAGGCAAAATGGGAATTGGGGAGGATGTACTATAAATGATTTTGGTATGAAAGTATACGGCAGTAATTCCGTAAGCAGTAATTACGAAAGTCACTTGTTTGGATATAGTGACTATAATTTTACTGCTTATACTTCATTAACTTTTGGTCAAGATTCCATTAATACGCCAGTTCTTATAGTGCCAGGGGTTTTAGGGACTGATATGGAAAAAGATAATCAAAAATTATGGCTAGATTTAGGACATAATTTTACTGATATAGGAGATCAGTTTATGGACCCTTTACAGTTTGACAGTAGCTCTTTGCCTATTGATAAAAGTTTGGTAGTTGGTAGCGTCATAACTAAACAAACTGTGAATCTTGGGGTAGGTCGTATAACAGTATTTGATTATATTGCTGGGTTGATTCAAGAATTCCAAAATCAAGGCTACACAGAGGGTAAAGATCTATTTACCTTTCCTTATGACTGGAGATATGGGGTAACCGGAAGTTTCGGAGGTAAAACAAATGTGGATTTGCTTAAGGATAAAATACAGGAGATTGTAAATCAAACTGGAAGCGGTAAAGTTGATGTTATTGCTCATAGTACAGGTGGTCTTTTAGTAAAAAAGTATGTAATGGATAACTCAGCCAGCCATTATATAGGCAAAGCGGTATTCGTGGGTGTCCCTAGTACAGGCGCTCCAAAGGCAATTAAAGTTTTATTGGAAGGGGATAGTTTTAGTATTCCTTGGCTTGCGGATGGTGAGATGAAAAAAATATCACAAAATTTGCCTGTAATTTACGACCTCTCACCAAGCCAAAAGTATTATTCAACAAAAGGTAGTTATTTAAAAGTTATTAACGAAGGAGTTTTTGGTTCCTCTGGGCAAGATTTAGATTTTAATGAAGCAAATAATTTTTTAGTCACAGACCATAATGCAAATTCTCAAGCATTAGTAAATGCGCATAATCTACATGTGCCTCAATTTGATAATTTTGATCTAAGAGCTGCGGGTGTTGATTTGTATAGTGTGGCTGGATGTAAAACAGGAACAATAGGCAAGGTAATTGAGAGGAGGGTAACAAATATTTTGGGCTCAGTAAATGTTACTTTTAACAAACCTGAAGAAGTTCCCGGTGATGGAACAGTTCCTTTAGAAAGTGCAACCAACTTACCGATTGATCAAAATCATATTTACTATTCACTTGACGCCGATCATGGCAAGATGCCAAGTCAAGATGGAATTCGTGAACAAATTGTAAATATTATAGCGGGCAGTAGTTTAGCAGTAGGCAATAATATAATCCAAGAGATAAGTAGATGTAAACTGAAAGGTAAGGCTTTTTCTGTATACAGTCCTGTAGATATAAACATAATTGATCAATATGGTAATATTTCTGGCTTAGTTAATGGTGGAATCCAAAATGATATTCCCAACGCCGATTTTCAAATTATGGGAGAGCATAAATTCGTTTATTTACCCACGGATGAGGGTCAAGTTTATAAAATAAATCTAAAAGGTACTAGCAACGGAACTTTTACTTTTAAAGATGAAACTATAAATGACAACCAAGTAACCCAAACCCAAGTCTTTAGCAATTTGCCTGTGACCACTAGTTTAGTTGGTCAAGTGAATTTAGCCAGTACTACAACTTTATCTTTGCAGGCCACGCCGACCAGTACGCCTGTTATTGTAAGCCCCACGAGTATTTTAAATACTAACCAATCCCAAGATGTAATTTCTCCAGTCTCAACATCCACTTTAATCGGACCTATAGGTCAGCCGGGGTTTTACCGGGGGGAAGTAGGAATTAAATTGTCGGCCACAGACCCGGTTATTCCAGGACATGAAAGCCAAACGTCGGGATTGCTAAAAACCCAGTATAGTTTGGACAATCAGGCATATAAGGCTTGTCCGGTTCCTGTAACAAAGGAAGGGAGAATTGTTATTCCCGAATGTAGAATGGAAGTTAATGCAGAAGGTCAGCACAGTATTAAAATCTTTTCTACTGACAAAGCCGGTAATAACGAGCAGGAACAAACAGTTAGCTTTGCAATAGACAGAACCGCGCCGGAAGCGGTTATCCAGTTTAACCCCAATACTAAAGATTTGGACTTTATAGGCAATGATAACCTCTCCACATCATCAGCTGTAAGTATTTTAGACCAGGATGATGCCATTAGCTTAACAGACCAAGCGGGCAACGCCACCGTCATAAAGCTTAAAGAGAAGCAAAGGAAAAATAAAATGAAAGCGGAAATCGCGAGTTTGTTCTACAACGGCAAATACGCGGATATTTCGAAAGTTTCCTTTAAATTTAGCTGGGAGTACGACAAATCCGGCCAGCTCAAAAGTCTGGGACAAAGAATTCAGTCTAAAAAAGATTTTATCTTGGAGGCAGTTTATAAAGACGGAAATACCAAACTGGAAGGCAAAGACCAAAACGGTAAAATAAAGAAAACACTAAACGGCTTGGCCTTGGTTAAAATAACTACTAACAAAGGCGATGTTGATTGGAGCTATTAAAATAAAACACCCCGTTGGTTCAGTTAATTATATCTAGGAACTATTCGCGCGAATAGTTCCTACGGAAAACAAAAAATTATGAAAGAGTTAGAGAGGGAATATAAGGCCTTGGCCAACGGCAAACGTTTGGCCATACTAAAATATCTAAATAAGGCAAACAGAGCTTCGGTAGGCGATATAGCAAAGGAAATAAAACTTACCTTGAAGGCAACTTCTAAACATTTGGGAGTACTTTCCTCTGTGGAAGCCGTAGAAAAAACAAAACAGAGCCTTTTGGTGTTGTATTATTTGTCGGAAAAACCAAGGGCGACAGTAAGTCATTTTTTAAAACTTATTTCTTAGTTATGCTACTCTTGGTACTATTCGCGCGAATAGTACCAAGAGTAAGTTTGGGTTAATTTTGGGTTTTGGTTAGGTCGACAATCGAAGTTTCGGAAAGGCCGCTGT
>JAHFJJ010000008.1:0-7583 GCA_023245895.1 Candidatus Doudnabacteria bacterium | reverse complement strand
TGCCCTCGCCCTGGCTCTCGGCCCAAATTTTGCCCTTGTGTTGTTCTATAATTACCTTTGCCACATAAAGGCCCAAACCAAGGCCAGCGCTTTGTTTAAGCGACTCTTTGCCGCGTTTGTATTTTTCAAAGATTTCGCTTTTTTCTTCGGGCGACATGCCTTTGCCGGTATCTGTTACGCTGAACCTTATTTCATTGTTAATGGCCGAAAGCTGGACTGTAACACTTCCTTGCTTGGTATATTTAATAGAGTTGTCTATAAGGTTGTTCATAACCTGCCGGACTTTTTCCTTGTCGCATACAAGTTCCGGCAGGTTTTTCTTAGGCTCTGTAAATACCAGCTTTAAGCCCTTGTCTTTGGCAATTGGCTCTAACTGCTCCACCGTAATTTTTGCAAGTTCCAGCAGGTCTGCCGGTTGGAAAAGGAACTCCATTTTGCCGCGTTCAATGCGGGAGACGTTAAGCATGTCGTCTATAAGAGAAATTAGCGAGTTGTTAGTGCGGTTGGTTTTTTCAATAATTTCCTTTTGCTCGCCTTCAATTTTGCCGTAATCGCCGGAAATTAAAGAACTTAAATACCACTTAATAGTAGCCGGCGGCGTCCTTAACTGATGGCTGGCAATGGTAATAAACTCCGCCCGGGCTTTGTCGAGCGCCTGTAGCTTGTCGTTGGCATCTGCAAGTTCTTGAGTCAAGGCCTCCAATAATTCGCGCTGTTTAACCTCTTTCTCTATTCCTCTAATCAATTGTACTCCAACAATTAAAGTTCCTACTAGTACCAGTCCACTAATAATAAATTGGCTTGTTGACTCTGAGTTTATGAGTTGGATAAATATTATTGAATTTAGGGCTATGACCATGATTTCCGCAACCACAGCTTTTATATTTAAAAGCTTGTGTTTGATCATAGCGTATGAAGTGAAAATTACGAAGGGTAAGGTATACAGATGTCCAAATCTTACAGTATTCAAATTACCAAATAAAATAAAGTTCAGAAAACTAAATAATAGGACCAACAAAAAAGTCAAAATAAAACCAAACATCAAAAATTTCCATTGTAGTTTTTCTTCATCAATTGCTTGCCTGTATCTCTTTATCATTGTGTAAAAGCCCCCGCCTATGCAAAAAGCAACAAAAATTCCAAAGAGCGGAATTAATGAACCTGGTTGAGGCGCTATAGTTCCATCCACGTTCACGGTTAGCCGGCTAAAAATATACGGCGTAAGAGTTAAAATGCTTACTAATACTCCACATGCCGAAAGTGCTAAGGCTAGTTTTTTAATATCTGTTTTTGAAAGGAAATGTTTTACGAATAAAAAGAAAAATAAAGAATGGAAGACAGCAAAAAACATTGTTAAACGCGACACCAACAAAAAATTGATCTCAGATACTCTAAAAGCGAAATAATTAACAGTAATCCAAAACATTTGAAATAAAACAAACAAAGAGAAAAATATTCTGGAACGATCTTTTGGCCCAAATTGAAGCACTACCGTAAGCAATGCTAAATTTGCAATTAAAGCGAGGACAAAAATAGGAAAGTCTATTTGAGAAAAAAACATGATTTATGGGGTCTTAATTATGAGGTCCTCTACGCTTAGCCTTGGAGTGGAACGAGAGATTTTTTTAGAATAACCTACGCGCATGAGTACTAATGGGTTTAAGTTGCTGTTGATTAGTTTTTGTAATTGTTCTTTATAGCCAAGTTCTTGTATTGGAGCGGCATTAGGTGAACATTTAAGTCCGTGTCGTTCGGCCAAAAGCCAAATTTTTTCACAGAGCCTACCTGTATTGATCCAGCTTATTTTTGTATCGTCTTTTGAGGAAATAATAATAAAAGCAGAAGTAAATCTTTTAAAAGTTTGTTCATCGATTTTTTTATTTAATTTCGACATATTAATCTTTTTAATCATCCACCAGCTAAACAATGATATAGGCAGTGGTAGTCCAAACGCAAATCCAGGCATGCCAATTTTACTTTTAGTTATATTAGACTTCATTAGTTCAGATAGTTCTTGTCGAAAGTAAGGTTTGTCCATTGCTGTGATTTGGGCTTGTATAATTAAATCGGCTATTTGTTCTTTGAGTTTTTTTTCTTGTATAATAAAAATTTTTATATTGTCGCTCGATAGCTCATGTAAATTATTTATAAAGTATTCTGGAATTGGCTGAGAAGTATAGTTATTCCGATGTGTTGACCTCTTGGTAATAAAATGTATTAAATTGTCTCTGTCGTGAGAAATATTTTTTATTTTATTTAAGGTAATTTTGGCAATAGGGTCATCGCTGATTATATAATTTCCGTATTGTATAACAGTTTCAAAACCATAAAAATTAGCTGCAATACAAAAATTTTCAATTAAGCAGCCGATTCCAATACACAATTGTTTACCGGAAGGGTCGCTTTTTACCAAGGCCCTTTTTTTGTTTACAAAAATATTTAGGATATTATTAACAATTTTAAACTCCCAAGGTTGTCCATTATGTCCAGAAGGTGCAAGGATGCCGAAACCAAGTAAAAATTTTATTTGTTCATATATTTTTCCATTAATAGGAAAGTCTTCTACCCTAATTTTCCAGGCCAAATAATTATTACTCATAATTGAAAATTACGCTTAAAATTTAGTGCGGCTTTTTTTTGAAAAATAATTATCTTGGAAGGTTTCATTCAAAGATAAGATTCCACGGTTATCTCGAAGTGGTTGGTTACAGATTATTCTGCGCACGCAATAAGCTACAGCAACGCCATTCATAATGGCCGTACCTCCTAATTGGGGCCACGAAATAACACTTTTACCAATTTCTTGCAATGAATTTAGCATCCTTTCGGTATGGTTTTCGAGTCCAATAAGTTGGGCAATTTTTTTGCCGGTTTCAAATTTAGTTAGGTTACGAAGTTGGTTGTAAGTTAGGTTTCCCAGGCGTCGGTGGAAAAATGCCACTTTAGATTTTTTGTCATACCTTTCAATGTCTACAATCGCAGAGTCGCCATTGTCTGCGCCCATTACAACCGGGATTTTTTGTTTTTTAGCTTCTTTTCTCAGCAGGAGTTTTATGGCTAAGTTATCCATTTCATCTACCAGGACATTTAGGCCTTTTGTAAATTTTTTTATGTTTTTTTCATTTAGGCCTTGTGGAAAAATTTTTACTTGGGCGTACGGGTTGGTTTCGTAAATTTGTCGGGCTGTAATTTCGACTTTAGGCAGGCCTAAGTTTTGCACTCCCGCGCGAATACGGTTGGTGTTAGAAAGGGCCAATATGTCAAAATCTGCCAACCTAATGTGTTTAGCGCCTCCCTGCAAAACCAGAGCCATTGCAACACTACTGCCAATGCTTAAACCTCCAATGCCAATTTTAGCGTTATAAAATTGTTCTTGTTCTTCTTCGGTAATCAGAAGCTTGTTCCTGGCTGTGCGGACTTTAAAAAAATCCTTTTCTTCCAAAATATGAACTAAAGCCCGCAACCATGGAAAATATACCCATTTGCCTTGCTGTGCTAAAGGCATTTTTTTATTTAGAGTGGTTAAGTACGCTTGAAATTTATTTTTAAAATTTGGACTTCGGGTTAGGGGAGGGTTGTTTATGGCAAAAAGTTCTTCCAGTTGTTGTTTATAATAGTCCACAACTTGCGTGCAAATGTTTTTCCTTAAAAGTAATTCTAGTTTGCGACGGTCTTTTTTTAGGGATGGATTAAAAATTTCGGGCTTGTATCCAAGCTCATTTGTAGATTTTTTAATTAGCATTTTTGCCAGAGATTCCATTTAAGGGTTTGCTATATAGTGGGGTTTTAAACCGGGCGTAAAATATTTAGGATGCTGATATTGCCATAATTTAATTTGTGGCCTTATATCTTTGTTAAGGTTCTGCCATAGGAAGTTGTATTCGGCATTAATTTCTTTTAATTTTTCAACTATGGTTTTTTGGATATGATGCCTAAGTTTGCCATTAATTTTTACCTTTTGCCTAAGTTCAATATTAATTTCCAAATATTCGTCCATATTTTTGCGGTAGCCTTTAGTCATGGTAAATTTACCCGTAATTTTTGATATAAAACCGGCATTACCCAGGCCAGCATGGATATGCTGCGGATAAATGTTGGCGGCGTAGAAAATTACGGTGTAGTCGCTCCTGCCTTCCAGGCTGACGAAGGGCAGTTGCCAGCCTTCGTGTTTTGCTATTTCAGGTTTATATTTTTCGGCGGTTCCTAGCACCTTTTCCCGGGAAAGTATTTTTCCGGCATCGTGTAAGTTAAAGCGGATTAAAGGTAAACCCGAAGCGGAAGTAAATAACAATTCTTTGCCTTTTTCTTCAATGAAACGCAAAGCCGGATTATATTGAAAAAGATTAGGGACTTGGGCGTTGCCTAAAAGTTCATAAGCCGCGGATTTTTGTTGTTCCAAAAGTTTCCTTACTTGAATGCTAGTTTGGGTTTCATAAGCCATTAAAAGCATTTCCGAAGAGCCGTAGGTATTGTAGGCGCGGGCTCCGTTTAGCCCGGCTTCCTTTAAAAGATATTCCCGCCAGGCTTCACTAAATCCTTCACTGCAGAACATCATGCCTACTTTGGTTTTTTTCCAGTCAACTCCTTCGGCTTTCCCCGTCTCAAGCACGTCTTTAATAAAAAAAGGATGGCCTACCAGAAGTATTTGCTCAAAATTTTTACCCAGGTTTTTTACGGCCTTCAGGACTTCAGTTTTGTTGTTGCCTGCGCTTAACAAAGACAAGTTGTATTTTTGTGAGAGCACCCACAACGGCAGGCTGGTTGCCATACCCGAAACATAAACTCCCATTGGGAAGCCCACAATGCACAAAGTTTTGAGTTTTTGTATATTAAAGAGCTGCCTAAACAAAAGTTCGTGGGTAATTGCGGCTTCGTATTCCTGGCCTCCGCCGCGCGGCCAGTAATTGGGGCTGCCGCTAGTGCCGGAACTGGAGGCAATTAATTTGCTGTCGGTAACTTGTCCGTGCCAAGAACGCTGGTTTAAAGAGTAAGTTTGGATATAATTTTGTTTGTCAGTAGGCGGGATTTGGGAAAAATCGGCAATGGTTTTTATTTTGGCATGAATGACTTTATTTTTTTTCAGGAAGTCTTTGTAAGCAGGGACTTTTTCGGCGGCGGCATGGAAAATTTCCAAAGCATTTTTTTGGCCCAAGCTTTGCCAGTAAGTTTCTTTTTTCCTTGTTAAGTTTTTTTCTAAGCCTGAAATGTTAAATTTGAAATATTGGTTAAGCCAATTAGTATTTGGTTTTTCGTTTTTAGAAAAAAACATGAGCTTAAGCCATTTGGGTTAAAATATATTTACATCTTCCCACTTTTTTAGGTTCGTCAGCAGGGAGTCAAGCTCTTCGTGGATTTCGCGGTCGGCGATTATTTTTTTTATGTTTTGGCGGACAAAGTTGTAAAGCTTTTGGGATTCTTTGGAAAGCTGTTTGTTTATTTTAAGGTAGTCCACAGCCTGGCATAGGGCGAGCGATTCAATGGCCAGGACTATATAGGCATTTTCCGCCACTTTGTCTGTAAGCAGGGCGGCATCAGTTCCCATGCTAACCACATCCTGGTTATCGCCGTTGCTGGAAATGGAATGCAGGTTCATAGGATAAGCCAGGGTCTGGCTATTGGCCGTGGTGGAGGTGGCAACGAACTGCAAAGCCTGCAGGCCCAAAGTCAGGCCGGGAGTTTTAAGGTTAAGGAATGGCGGGAAGGTTTGGTTAATTTTATTGTTGAGGAAAAAATTCAGGCGGCGTTCGGAAAGCATGGTCATTTTAACCAGGCTGGATTTAAGCTGGTCCATGGCCACGGCAATGTAGTCGCCATGGAAGTTGCCGCCATGCAGGAATTTATTGTTCTCCCAGTCCACAATGGGGTTGTCGGTAACTGAATTCATTTCCGTTTCAGTTATTTTTGCCGCGTGCCCCAGGGTATCGTAAATCGGGCCAAGGATTTGGGCGCTGCAGCGCAACGAGTAAACTTCTTGGACGGATTCATTAATTTTTACCACTTCTTTGCCGTAATTAGCATGTTTAGCCAAGACCATCCGACTGCGTATAAATGGAGAGCCGGCAAGCAGTTTCCGCATTTTTGCGGCTATAACAACCTGCCCATTGTGGGGCCTTAGTTCATGCAGTTTTTCGCTAAAGCTGTCCTTGTAGGCTTTAATAATTTCCAGAGCCAGGCAGCCGTTCCTCACAGCCAGGCTTAGAAGGTTGCCGCTTTCCCGACAGACATTACTGGCAATGCCCGTCATCATGGAAGTGCCGTTAATCAGGGACAGCCCTTCTTTGGGTTTAAGCGTGTAGGGTTTAATTTTTAGACGGCTAAGCAGTTGGGATGTTTTGTGTATTTCACCCTTAAAATTTACTTTACCCTTGCCTAAAAGTGCCAAGGCAATGTGAGCCAGTTGTACCAAATCACCGCTGGTGCCAACGGCCCCGTGCTCGGGAACTACCGGGATGATTTTTAGGTTAATAAAGCGTTGAAGGGCTTTTATGAGTTCCTTAGAAGACCCGCTATAACCTTGAAGTAGTGTGTTTAAGCGGATAACCATGGCGGCCAGGACGAATTCATCTTGAATTCTTTCGCCCATACCCACGGCGTGGCTCAAAATTAAGTTATTTTGCAAGTCCAAAAGCTGGCCTTTGGCTAAGGCATAGTTTGCCATTGGACCAAATCCTGTATTGATTCCGTAAATAATTTTACCGTTTTTTTCCAGCGCTTTATTTAGGAAGGCATGGGCAAGGTTAGCGGTTTTTAAGGCCCGAGAATTAATTTTTACCTGGCCGCGCGATCCGGAGATAAAAGCGTTTATGTCTTTTAGCCTGAGTTTTTTCCCATCCAGGCTAATAAATTTTTGTTTCACTTTCTAGATTTTTAATTTCTTCATACGCCAATAATTATAACATAGTTATTTAATTTGCGCAATTTAAAAGACCTCCGGCAAATGGCGGGAGGTCTTTAGGTAATCTCTAAGGAATTTCAAGTATACTTGGAGGTGCTTGTCCGCTGTAGAACGGCAGTAAGGGGGTTGAACCGGGCGAATTTAAGACAACTGACCCGTTATTATAATTTATGCTGAACCTGTTCTGGAAGCGGGCAGATTGGCCTGTAAAACTTGAAGGTACAGTAATTTGGGCTTCAAAGATTATCCTTCTAATAGTCGGCAGTGAGCCCCCGGCAGGAATAGCAGGCACTCCACTGAAAGTTAGTACTTGGTTTGGCGCAGTGCCTGAAACGCTCATGCTTATACCGGCGCTGGCCAGGGAAGCCTCGCCGGATCCCGGGTCGTATTTTGCGTTCCAACCGCCGGAAGGTTGTTTTAGGTTAAGCAAAGTGTCGGTAACGGTGATGGAGGAAGCATCACCGCTTCCGGAGTTGCATAGGTTAATGGAAAATTTAAGCTTATCCCCAAGTTTGAGTATGGTTTTGTCGGGTAAAGCATCCGTCCCTCCGCATTGGTTGCCTGTGCCTGATCCTATGTTTCGGAAGCCCGTGCCTTTGTCTATAGCCACAATGTCTTTGTCCGAGGTAGAAAGGTTGGCTAAGCCACAAGCGTTGTTATATATATCCTCAACTACGTTTTCGTTGCT
>JAHFJJ010000030.1 GCA_023245895.1 Candidatus Doudnabacteria bacterium | reverse complement strand
TTTGTCATTTGCATATGCGCAATCCTTTTGAAATCAAAACTACATTTAACCGGCCAAAAAGCGGGCGGATTTTGGATTGGCAAGAGTCGGCCTTAGACAGCCAAAGCCAAGTCCAGGACATACACGACGACGCGCGCGCGGGCCTGAACCCTTTTTGGCTTAAGCTGGTAATGCTGTGCGCCTTTGTGGTTTTGGGCGGCAGGATTTTTTATTTGCAAATTGTCCAGGGCAAAAATTTTAGGGCGCTTTCGGAAAGCAACCGCGTGCGCAGCCAAAGCATCCTGGCGCCGCGCGGACTAATTTTAGACAGCCGCGGCCAGACCCTGGCCCAAAATGCAGCCAGCTTTAACCTTATTGCCACGCCATTTGACATGCCTAAAAATCATGGTGATTTGGAAAACGAAGTAGGCAAGGCCGCGCCGGTTTTTGGTTTTGAGGCCGGTGAACTTTTAAAACAAATTAAGTCCGCGGGTTCAAATTCGCTTTTATCCATAGTGGTCAAACAAAATTTAAGCGAGGAGCAGGCCATTTTGTTCGAAACCCGTTCCAGCGAATTTTTAGGATTTTCTTTGCAAAAAATCCCGGTGCGAGAATATTTGGAGGCCGAAATTTTTTCCCACGTTTTGGGCTATACCGGGTTGGTGAGCCAGGCAGACTTAGCCGGGCTGGACGCGGACAAATACGACTCCGTGGATTTTACCGGAAAATCCGGCATTGAAGCGCAGTACGAAAAATTCTTGCACGGGGTAAACGGGCGGGATATGGTAGAAGTGGACTCAACCGGGAAACTTCAGGATGTGCTTGGACAAAACCCTCCAACGCCGGGCAACACCTTAAGGCTAAATATAGATAAAGGGCTTCAGGAAAAACTGTACGCGGAATTAGACAAGGCCGCCAGCCCCCGCGCCGCGGCCGTGGCTATGAACCCCAAAACCGGCCAGGTTTTGGCATTTATAAGCCTGCCGGGTTTTAACAACAACCTGTTTGCCCCGGGCATCGCCTCTGCTGAATACGGCAAACTGCTCAACGACAAGCATCTCCCGCTCTTTAACCGTTTGCTGGCCGGCACCTACCCGCCCGGTTCAACAGTCAAGCCCATGGTCGCGGCCGCGGGGCTGGAGACCGGCGTTATAGACCAGAACACAAAAATATTTGATAACGGCGATTTGGTCGTGCCCAACCAGTTTGACGCTTCTTTAAATTACCACTTCCACGGCTGGAAGCCCGGGGGCTTGGGCTCTATGGATGTAAGGAGCGCCATAGCAATGTCCAGCGACATATTTTTTTACCAAGTCGCGGGCGGCTCTCCCAATGGCTCCATGGAAGGCTTAGGGCCCGACCGTTTGGCTGATTTTTATAAAAAATTTAACTTGGGTTCATTAACGGGCATAGATTTGCCCGGAGAAAAACCGGGCCTTGTGCCCACGCCGGACTGGAAAGCAAAATATTTTAAGGGCGACGAGCTGGCCGGCAAATGGTATTTGGGCGACACTTACCATTTAGGCATTGGCCAGGGCGACTTGCTGGTAACTCCTCTGCAGGTTGCGGAGTGGACTGCCATCATCGCCAACAACGGGACCGGGGTAACTCCTCAAATAGCGGACAAGGCGCTGGATGAAAAGGGTAATGTGGTTTGGCAAAACAAACCAAAGGTTTTGGTTTCAAATATCATTTCGCCAAATGTTTTAAAAATTGTCCAGGAAGGCATGCGCCAGACTGTGCTTTCGGGAACGGCCAAGGCTTTAATGGCTTTGCCCATAACTTCGGCCGGCAAAACCGGAACCTCCCAGTTTGACGGCGCCAACCCTAACCGCACGCACGCCTGGTTTACGGCTTACGCCCCGTATGAAAATCCGGAAATTGTAATTACGGTTTTAGTGGAAGCCGGCGGCGAAGGCAATGCCGTTGCCGAGCCGGTGGTAAAAGATGCGCTGGATTGGTGGGCGAAGAATAGGTATAAAAAATGACAAAAATGAGCAAAAATTAAAAAAATGACAAAAATGTAATACAATTTATATTGTATTTAAGCCAAAAACCGCAAAGTATTGACTTTTGCGGTTTTTTGTGCTATACTATATGGTTATAGTTGAAATGGCACTTTTATCAGTTTTTCACGATTTTCGCCTATTCTAGGCACACGTTTAACAAATTGATCGGAGGATCAAATGAAAAAAGTTACTTTGTTTGCAACGGTTTTGTTTGTGGCGGCTTTTGTGTTCGTCGGACAGGGCATGGCCCAGTCCGCGAAAAAGACGGTGTTCTTTCATCGACCCGCCCCGCTTCAGGATTTCTTCCAGTTGCTGGTGGTGGATGGAGGAATGACCTTTGCATTCGACGAAGATGTTCCTCTTCAGCAGACTGCTACTTTGTTAGGAGAGTTTACTCCTGCTGAAGCGCTGGACAGTTTGCTCTCCGCGAACGGTCTCGGGGTTCGCAGATCTTCGGGCAAGGCCATTCATGTTGCCCGCCTCGACAACCTCCGCAACGAGGAGGCCGAGTATAAGAGACTAAATCCCGCCTCTCAGCCGGTTTTTTCTCCCGCAGTCAGCGGACGCCCGGACAGGCTCAAGCTCGAGCAGAAGTCGGTGGAATCGGGGAAAAAGATCCCAATTACCATCAGTGCGATGCGGGTCAACAACGGGGATGCATTCATGGATGATATGATCTTGAGGGACGCGATTGACAGAAGTCCTCTGATCAGCGCGACCTACGCGTCTGTCCTGTCCAAAACAGGATCGGAACGCCAAGCGCGGGACAACGCACGTGAAGAGTTCTCCGATGATTCGCGGTACGCCGACCAGGCAGAGTCTGCCGAAACCTTAAGACGGGTTGCCGAGTACGTCGTCGACCCCATCCTAACCTATAACCTTAAAGATAGGAGGGATATTGAGGTCACCGGGCAGATCCTGAACAGGATAGATAACCGTTTGGGAGGAATTATTGGCGACGTGGCTAACAGCCGCGTAAGGCGATACACCCAGACGGTGGTTTTTACACTCACACTTAGATTTATTGATAAGAGTGGCGTGAAAACCGACCGGTTCATGACGTGCCCGCAGGAATTTGTGTTCAGCGCGGACACCGAGTTCGACATCGCGCGTTTTATCAGAGGCGAGATTGAATCGAGGTTGTCGTTTTCCGACGTCGCTACCAAGCTCGTCGGCAACCTCGGGCCCCCGAGGGCGTGCAACACAAAGTAACAATTTCACGAAGACAGGCTTAAGCTATTTTGGTTTGGAGGAACCAAAACGCTAAGCCTGTTTTTTATTTGGCCGTTTTTGGGGTTGACTATTTATTTGTTCAGTATCATAATTAAAGCATGAATACGGTTACTATTCCCAAAAAAGAATATTCTAAATTAAAAAGCCAGGCCTTAGCCTACCGGAAAATGGCAAAGAGCTTGTTTTCGGCCGTGGTTAAAGACCCAATTTCCGAAGTTGTCGGCGATTTTCATGCCAGCGGTTTGTATAGCCGGGATTTTTTAAAAGACTTGGAAGCAGGCTTAAGAAAATCTTCCTATTTAAAAGCAAAACGCTAGCATGCAGATAAAAAATTTGCGTCCGGATTTGACGGCGTATTTAAAAAGCCGCGGTCTGCTGAAGAAGTGGCAGAAAGCGGTTTTGTTGTTTAGCGCCAACATCAAGCAACCTTCTTTGAATGTGGAATTATTGGAACCGAAGTGGCGGGGAATTTACTCTTTCCGCATAGATAGGAAATATCGTGCGCTGTTTTTCTTGGATGGCGAGCGGGCAGAAGTCTTTCAAATAACTAACCATTACAAATAATAAATTTTGATGATTTTAGACGGCAAGAAAATCGCGGTGGAAATTTTGGCCAAAGTAAAATCGGAAGTGGCTAAACTTAGCTTTCAGCCCGTGTTTTGCGATGTCTTGGTTGGCGGAGACCCGGCTTCGGCCCAATACGTAAAAATGAAGGGCAGGATGGCGGAGAAGTTGGGGATTAAATTTAAAAATGCCCACTTTCCCGAAAGCATCAGCACAGAAAATCTTGTTGCCGAAATCAAAAAAATTAATCAGGAACCAAACATTTGCGGCCTTATTGTCCAATTGCCTTTGCCGTCGGCTATAGACAAGCAGGCGGTTTTGGATGCCATCGAATCCAAAATAGACGTGGATTGCACCGGCAAAGTTAATATGGATTTATTTTATACCGGCCATGCTTATGTAATAAATCCCACGGCCGGATCGGTTATGGAACTTCTGGACAGCGCCAAAGTCGATTTAAAAGATAAAAAATTTTTGGTTATCGGCCACGGCCAATTAGTGGGCAAGCCCGTGGAATTTTTGCTTAAAGCCCGGGGCTTTGCCGTAGATGTGGCGCGCAGTAAAACCGAAAACATTTTGGAGTTAATGAAAAACGCGGATGTTATAATATCAGCAGTAGGCAAGCCGAAACTCATTAGCGGAGATAAAATTAAAGCAGGTTCAATCATCATCGACGCCGGCACGGCAGAGTCCGAGGGCGGCATAGCCGGTGACGTGGATTTTGAAAGCGTGAAAAACATTGCGGGGTTTATTTCACCCGTGCCCGGCGGAGTGGGACCCGTAACCGTGGCCCATCTTTTAAACAATGTTTTGAAAGTCGCGCAAAGTAAATAATTTTATGGCAACATCAAGTCAGTACAAAATTACCATACAAAATTCTACAGATGTCCGTCTGGCTTTTTTGGCATTGGTAAATGGTTTTTTAAATTTTTTGAGTTTAAGGAAAAGCCGGCAATTTTGGGGCGTGGTGTACGACAGCGTAAACAAACAGCCTCTTGACCCGGTGATTGTAAAATTAATGTATGCCGACGGCGGCGAGGCGGAAAGCGGCCTTACCGATTTGCACGGTCATTACGGTTTTTTGGCCCGGCCCGGCAAATTTAAAATTTTCGCGCGCAAAACAAATTACACTTTTCCTTCGGTTAAGGCAGCGGGCGAGCGGGATGGAATTTACGACAATTTGTACCACGGCGAGTTTTTTAGCTTAAGCGAGGACTCCGAAGTCCTGGCGCCAAATATTCCCATGGATCCGGTTTCTCAAGACTGGAACCAGGACGCGAAAAACCAGTTGGGCATGGCAACCAGCCCTTACGGCGCGTTGCTGGCTAAAAGTCTGGCCACAGTATTTTTTTGGCTGGGTTTTTTGTACTGCGCGCTGAATGCATGGAATTTTTTTCCTGACTTTCCGACTTGGCTGGCTTGGCTGTTAGGAGTCTACGCCTTAATTATTATTTTGGCTATATTTTTGCCGGAACCTCGTTTGTGGGGGCAGATTATTCTTTCTGCCGGAATGGACGAGATTTTAGATTTAAACCTTGAGTTGGGCAACCCGAAACTTCCGGGTATTGTTTTGGGCAGGGCGGTAATTCACCCAAACGGCAGGTTTCTTTTGCGCGCCAGCCAGGGGAGCTATTTGCTCTCGGTTCATTCTACCGATAAGCAGGGGCAAAAATCGCTTTTGGCTTCGCTTCCAATAAAAGCGGGGAAATTAGGGGTTTTTAATTCAACTTTGGTTGTTGAAAAAGTCATTTGATGTACGACTAGTAGGGTATAGGGTTTTGTAGTTGCCTGATTTATCAGGCTTGTAAGGAGCTCGATGAATCGAGCAACTACAACTTACTATCCAACAAAAGAATAGATCACCCGCCCAGGTTGACAAATATCCTTTACTTTAGTATTATATATTCAATAAAGGCCTGCAGGGCCTTTTAAAAACGACAAACTTTAATTTTAAATTATAGCTGTCGTCCCGAACCCGCGGGCTGGCGGGTGAGGGAACCCTTAAAATCGTGGTCTAATAATATGAACCCCATTAAATTCTTAACCGAAGTTAAAAACGAACTGGCTAAAGTGATTTGGCCCAGCAGGACCGAAACCATTAAGTACACGCTTACTGTTATTGTTTTTAGCGTGTTTGTGGCTTTTGTTTTGGGGGCTTTTGACTACGGACTGCTTAGGCTATTCCAGACAGTCTTAAATAAATAATAATGTTACCACCCGGACATATTGCAGCGGGTTTTTTAACGGCCAAGGCTCTTTTACACTTTATCCACCCGAATTTATCGGTTGCTCAACAGCAAAGTTTGCTTTGCTGGGGAATGTTTTTTGGCGCAGCGCCCGATTTGGACCTAATTTATAATTTCCTTAAGTTAAAAAGCTACCGCATTGCGGGCAAAGGCGCGCCAAGCCACAGGAAATATCTTAGCCACGCACCCATACTTTGGCTGATTGCAGGTCTTACAGTATATTTTTTAGCCCAAGACGATTATTATAGGACGTTTGGTTTGTTAATTTGGCTGGGCAGTTGGACTCACTTTGTCTTGGACAGTATAGATTACGGCATAATGTGGCTCTGGCCCTTTAGCACAAAATTTTATTCACTCAGGAACCGGCAAGCAGATGTTGAAATCGGCGGCTCAAGTTTTATTGGATATTTGTGGAGTTTTGCAAAAATTTATTCTAAAGCTTTAACATTTTATTTGGAAATTATAATTATCATTTCAGCATTAATAATATTTATGAGATACTAATCTACGAATGCATACGAATTATGCCAATAATACGAATTAGTATTATTCGCATCATTCGTATTAATTAGTATATTGGTATCATATTATGTCACGACAACAAGTTACCGGAGAACGCCATTGGTACGTGCTCCACACTTACAGCGGATACGAAGACAGCGTTGCTTTTAACCTAAAGCAGCGTATTGAGAGCATGGTCATGCAGGACAAGATTTTTGACTGCATAGTGCCAAAAGAGAAAAAGATTAAAATCAAGGATGGAAAAAGGACTACGGTAGAAGAAAAGATTTTCCCGGGTTATGTTTTGGTGGATATGATTGTGACGGATGATTCCTGGTACGTGGTGCGCAACACCCCCAACGTTACCGGTTTCGTAGGCAGTGGAACCATACCAACTCCAATTGCGGAAGAGGAACTTGCTTATTTGAAAAAGAGAATGGGCGCGGATGAACCGAAGTATAAAATTGAATTTGCCCTGGGCGATTTGGTTAAGATTATGGACGGTCCGTTTAAAGACTATGAAGGCAAGGTTGGAATTTTGGACGAAGCCCACGGCAAAGTAAAAGTTATGGTCACCATCTTTGGCCGTGAGACTCCGGTGGAGTTGGATTTCTTACAAGTTAAGAAGATTTAATAATTAAATTAAAATTATATGGGAGAACTAACCCAGACCCCGGAACAGCGACCTTTTGAGCGACAAATAGAAAAAGCCACTGATAGTGCTCGTGAATTGGTAAGCAATTACCCTAAAGCTGATACTCTGGGAGGAAATGCGGCTTGTGATGCAATAGCCCTAGGCTTGTCACCAACAGCCGTAGACGACTTATTACGTGTGGTTCAAGATATAAAGAATCGCCAAGAACGTCTAAAGTAATATTTAATTTATAGAAAGGAATGGTTGGCCGCGGATTCGTCCTGCGGTCCCGATTGCACTAAAAAGCTTTGTCTGTCATCGCGAGTGCAGCCGAAGCGATCTGTTAAAAAGATTGCTTCGCCTTATGCACTCCTCGCAATGACAGGGAGCAGCGGTCTACCATCATAAAAAGTATGGCAAAGAAAGTTAAAGTAGTATTAAAGCTCCAGCTGCCGGCCGGGAAAGCAACTCCTGCGCCTCCGGTTGGAACCGCGCTGGGTCCCCACGGTATAAACATTGCGGCTTTCGTTAAGGAATTCAACGACAAAACCGCGGGCGGGGATATGACAATTCCGGTGCTCATGACCATTTATGAGGACAGGTCTTTTACCTTTATCCTCAAAACCCCTCCGGCATCCAATCTTATAATGAAGGCCATTGGTTTAGCTAAGGGTTCGGCGAATCCTTTGACGACCAAGGTCGGCAAAATCACGGCCAAGCAAATTAAGGAAATCGCGGAAAAGAAAATGTCAGACCTTAACGCCAATACTATGGAAGCGGCGGAAAAAATTATCCGCGGGACATGCAGGTCAATGGGAGTGGAGGTTGTTGATTAGTAATATCTTAATATCAATTAGTATCAATAAATATCTTTTGAGATATTAGGATATTAATAGATATTAATAGATATTGATAGAAATTAATTTAATTTTTTATGGAAATTGGGATACTATCTATTTTATTTTTAGCTTTTATTTTTTTAGTCCTGCCCGGCTTTCGCGTTGTCCAGCAGTACGAAAAAGGCGTAGTGTTTTTACTGGGCAAAATTACAGGGATAAAAGAGCCCGGCCTGTGCTGGATAATCCCGTATTTTTCCTGGATGAGAAAAGTGGATTTGCGCACCATAACAATGCCCATTCCACCCCAAAAAATTATTACCAAAGACAATGTTTCCGTTGACATCTCCGCCGTGGCCTACTATCAGGTTGTCGATGTAGTTAAAAGCATCGTGGCCATAGAAAGCGTAATGTCGGCTATTAACCAAATAGCCCAAACTACCATTCGCAACATTGTGGGTAAATTCCAGTTGGACGAAATTTTGTCCGAAAGGGTTACTATAAACCAGGAAATTAGGAATGTTTTGGACACGCACACCGAACCTTGGGGAGTAATTGTTTCTTTGGTGGAAATTAAAGACATTGAACTGCCGGAAAACATGCAAAGGGCCATGGCCAAGCAGGCCGAGGCTGAACGCGAAAAGCGGGCCAAAATTATTGCAGCCGAAGGCGAGTTTTTATCAGCGCAAAAACTTGCAGATGCCGCGGACGTTATTGCCCAGCATCCGATAGCGCTTCAGTTGAGGAATTTGCAAACCATGGCCGAAATCTCCGTAGAAAAAAATTCTACCATCATTTTCCCGGCGCAGTTTATGAGCACGGTTGATAGCATAAAAAAGTTTATGGAAAGCGAGCATAAATAGAGCGGAGCAACAATTGACTTTTAACAATTGACAATTAACATCGTGGGAGAGCACACTATATTACTATATAGTAGTATAGTGGCTCACTTTAACCACGAAAGGAAATAAGCATATGGCTAAATTAGCCAAGAGAGTAAAAGCTAATAATGAATTGGTAGATTTGAATAAAGTCTACAGCGCCGAAGAGGCAATAGAGCTTGCTAAAAAAACTGCCAACACCAAGTTTGTGGGTTCTATTGAAGTGCATATCCGCACTCTCATCGACGCCAAAAAGACCGACCAGGCGGTGCGTGGCACAGCCAGTCTGCCAAACGGCACCGGCAAGAGTAAGCGCGTGGCGGCTTTTGTTACCGAAGCCAAAGAAAAAGAAGCTAAAGACGCCGGCGCGGCTATTGTTGGCGGCGAAGAGCTGGTTAAGCAAATCAAAGAAACGGAAAAAACTGACTTTGAAGTTGCTGTTGCAGAACCCGCCTTAATGCCTAAACTCGCGTCTATTGCCAAAATTTTGGGAACCCGCGGGCTAATGCCCAACCCCAAAACCGGCACCGTAGGCCCGAATATTGCCCAAATTATAAAAGAAATTGCCGGCGGAAAAGTTAACTTTAAAAATGACGACTCCGGCAACATCCACCAAATAATCGGCAAAAGCAATTTTGACTCTAAACAGCTTTTTGAGAACTTGAAAGCGCTTTACAAAGCCGTAAACGAAAGCAAGCCCCAGACCATCAAGGGCCAGTTTATTGCCTCCATGGCCATAAACTCCACCATGGGCCCGGGTATAAGAGTGAAGATGTAGTTTAATATCGATAATAAAACAAACAGCTCCAGCATAATTGACTGGGGCTGTTTTGTTTGAGGGTGAGAAGGCGGAGCTAATCAGAAACTTCAAGTACCGGTTGGGCCCGGATCTCAAGAGCGGGGGATAATTCTTTTCGCGGAACTTTTTTTTCCGATATTGGCCAAATAATCCTATTTCTCATTTCTATCCCTGAAGCCAAAAGAATACTTGATAATACTCGAGGGACGCCTTTGGTTGGTAGCCAGCGGTGCCGGAAAATAAGCTTTTCAAGCCGGAAAAGAATTACGATTATCCAGATCCATAAAAAGAGGCCGTTCTTACGGCGCCCTGCCGTTTTGTCCGCGGACAGTATGTTGGCATCGTGGATCGTTTTAAGATCCTTCTCTAAAACCCTACTCATTGTTCCTCCAACTAAAAAAACCTTCGCTTTGCGAAGGTCCGATTCATGTTCTGCGCTATAGTTGCGTCAGTCCAAAACCAGCCTTCGCGGGGAAGGAATGTCAATAATAATGTTGCTGATTATTGAGCTGATTTTGTACATACTGAATTTATTATATTTTAGGTCCGGTGGTTTGTCAACTTTACAATTAAAGTAATAAAAATGGTTTGCTTGAAAAAAAGCAGAAATAGACCTATACTTTGTCCAAGTAAAGGAACTCTAGTTCACAACTTTCGGGAGGAAACATGAAAAGAATTATTGCTGTGGTTACGCTAGCGTTGTGTTTGTTTGGCTTAGGCGGGACGGCCATGGCCAACGGTTTGGAAACGCCCGAGGATTTTGCCAACATTATTGGCAACCTGCGCCTGTCGCCGGTGTCGGACGACATTTGCAGCGCTTATGTCCGGTCCATGTCGGCTGACCTGCTTAGGCGTGAAGTTCTGGAGCATTTGGACATGCAAGTAAGTATCGGCGAAGGCAAGCCGGGCGTCCCATTGGGAGTGTTTCTAAAAACCGACGCGGCGGAGATACAAAGGTTGTATGCCAAGGCCAAGAATCATTACCTGGCCAAGCTTAGCTATGTTGTAAAGCAGGGGATTGATTCAGACTATTTTTACGCCAGTTACCCGGTCCATTGCGTTTATATGGTTTACAAGACCGGAGTCGGCGGGCATGGCGAGGGAATTTATTTGGCCGACGAGTACTATGTATTAAGGGAAATTCACAACGAAATAGACTCCTTTAAAGGTGAATTTCCGCAACAAGGTGTCATCTCCATAAACGACCTGTATCAGGGAATAAGAGAGTACGCGAAAGCAAAAGGCAAAGAGCGGTATAAGGCCTGGTTGGAAGCAGACCCGGGGCTTAACAGCGACTACATGGTGCTACGCACGCTTTTGCTGGAATACAAACTCACGCCTGATGAAATCGGCCTTCCTCCGGAAGCCGCCGGCCGCATTCTCAACGGCGAAGAAAGCGGCAAAGCAAAACCGCAGAATTAAAAAGCTTGGAAGCCCGCGCAGACGCGATTGTGTTCGCGCGGGCTTCTTAATTTTGCCATCCCTTAAAAATTGGTGTAAAATAGACAGGTAAAATCCATATTAAGATATTTATAGATATTGGGATATTGTGATATTATCCTCCTTAATATCTACCAATATCTAAATATCTAAGAATATCTTTTTATGTCTGAAGAAAGACAGCACTTTAGGCCCAGTTGGGACGATTATTTTATGGCTATTGCCAAGATTATCGCGGCACGCGGGACTTGCGACAGGCTTTACGCTGGGTCGGTTTTAGTTAAGGAAAATCGTATCATAGCAACCGGTTATAACGGCTCGCCGGCGGGTTTGCCGCATTGCGACGATGCCGGGCATTTATTGGAAGAAGGCCACTGCGTGCGGACCATACACGGCGAGCATAACTCGCTATTGCAGGCCGCCAGGCAGGGCGGGACATCTACCCTCGGCTCAACCATGTACACCAAATACAGCC
>JAHFJJ010000040.1 GCA_023245895.1 Candidatus Doudnabacteria bacterium | reverse complement strand
AGCAATTCCGGTTTTGTTGTAAGCGTCCATAATTTCCCCGGCTAAGCGTTCAGCCATGCGAATGCCTTTTTTACCTTTAGCCGCGGCCAAAAGCCAGCGCATTCCTAAAGTGGTCCTGCGGGGTTCCATAACTTCCATAGGCACCTGGTAGTTGGCGCCGCCAATTCTGCGGGATTTAAGTTCCATAATCGGCGCCACGTTTTTTAAAGCAATATCAAAAACCTGTCTGCCGTCTAATTTTTTTTCTACCGACTTATCTGCTTTATCTGCAGCGGGAGATTTTTCAGCCGTTGGTTTAGCTGCAGTTGCCGCAACCGGAAGGGTTTTTACCTTCTCTTCCACAATTTGCAAAGCATCATAAAAAATCCTGCGGGCAATGTTCTTTTTCCCGCGCTCCATAATATAGTTAATAAATTTGGCATACTTAACCGAGCCGTACTTGGGGTCCGGTTCTGGCACATGTTTGTCGTAACTACGTGATTTCCTAGGCATAAATTTACTTTGTAAATTCTCTACTAAATACTAAATTTTACTAAAAGTACTAAAGCGAAAAACTAAATTTAGTATATTTAGTATCTTTCGTATTTAGTAGAATAATTATTTGCGTTTTGCTCCATACTTACTGCGACTGCGTTTCCGACCGTCAACGCCTAATGTATCTAATTTACCGCGAACAATGTGGTAGCGGACACCAGGAAGATCTTTTACTCTTCCGCCGCGGATCATTACCACGCTGTGCTCCTGCAAATTGTGGCCAATGCCCGGGATGTAAGCAATAACTTCCATGCCGTTGGTCAATTTAACCTTGGCCACTTTGCGCAAAGCCGAGTTTGGCTTTTTTGGCGTGGTGGTATAAACCTTCAAACACACGCCGCGCATAAAAGGCGCGCCGGTTTTTATAAACAGGGTTTTGTTCTTAATTAAGTTGACTCTGCGCATTAAAGCCGGGCTTTTGCTTTTGTATTTAAAAGCATGGCGGCCTTTGCGAACTAGTTGGTTGATTGTGGGCATAATTTACTTCGTAAATTTTCTACTAAATACTAAAATGTACTAAAAGTACGAAATCTAAAATTTTAACTTTAGTATATTTAGTATCCTTTAGTATTTAGTAGAACCTATTAAGGATTAAACTGGACAAACAAAAACTGACAAGCGTCAGTTCTCACGCTACTTCGTTCGTTCGGTACTCATCGGAAACCTTTCGATGTTCTTCCCGGACAAATCGGCTAAAACAAGTGATTTCCGCCATATGGCGGAGGTTTCTTATTTAATTATTGATATTATACAAGGTTGACACAGGGCTGTCAAACTGATATATTTATACGTTCAAAAAGGAGGACTTTTTATGGTTCCTGTCAGGATTTGGTGGACCCCCAAGTTTTCAGGTCATTCAACATTTGAAAGACCATTTGACCACCTGGAAATAGACACAAATTACCCAATTGAGCCGAAAGTCGACGCTCAATTCTCGATTTCTGATTTCGATGAAACAGGCCAGCTCCCTGATAATTTCGATTTCGTCATCACAGACGTTATGGAAACTTATTGGGCCGAGCCCCACGATTTCATTCGCATAGTCATCAACGTGGACCTCTACGTTGATTCCGAGCTCCCGCCTGAGGAGAGTAGCGAACTCGAAATCAGGGTTGCCAATCTCTTAAAATCCTTTTATAACTGGAAGGAGGAAAAGTAAAAGAAGGATTTCAGCAAAGCGCCGGTACCTCTTACGACAAAATCGTAAGCAAGGACCGGCGCTTTCTCTTTTATTTAATTACGTTATACAATATTGATGGTAAAAGGAGGGGGAGATATATTCTGGGCGGCCAAGCGCACCTGCCCGGCAAAACAGACTGTTTTGCAAGCGGCGAAGCAGAAGCCTTCAGTTTCGAGCTGCCGCTATACGTTGCCGACGACAAGAGGGCCATTGAAGTCGCAGAAGACTACTTAAACGATTATCGCCAACACGCTAAAAGCGGATTGTTGGTTCGGGCGACCCTCTGGCAAAATGGCCGTTTGGTAACAAACTTTTGGTAACAAACTTTGACGACATACTGTAAAAACGCCGACACCCCCCGCATCTGCGGGAGGATCGGCGTTCATTTTTTCATTTACAAAATATCACAATTGTGAAAAAATGTAAATGAAATTAAAAAAACTGGATTCCGAAAATCCGGCTGAAGACTAAAATCACCGGTAGCAAAATAGTTTCCAGCCAGCCCATATATAAAAATATTAAAATTAAAATTAGACCATAGCGCTCAAATTCTAAAATTTTATACATCCATTCCTGCGGTGCGAGGGCGGCCAGAATTTTACTGCCGTCCATGGGAGGAATGGGGATTAAATTAAAGGTGCCTAAAACTAAATTTAAAATAATTGCCTGAAGTAAAATTGGATAGGCTACTTCGTTTGCCAAACCAAGTTTAATAGGAATTGTAAACAAAATCGCGAGCGCAAAATTTGCAGCCGGCCCGGCCAAAGAAACTAAAGCCATGCCGCTTTTAGGATTGCGCAGATTATTAAAGTTTACCGGCACCGGTTTGGCCGCGCCGAAAATTATGGGCGAGCCCACAGACAATAAAATTAATGGCAACAAAATAGAACCAAAGGGGTCTATGTGCGGAATGGGGTTAAGCGTAATCCTCCCCTGTTCTCTGGCAGTATCATCGCCCAATCTTTCTGCCATAAGCCCGTGAGCGACCTCATGGACAATAGCGGAAAAAAGAAGAATGATGAGAGTAACTATTATATTCATAGAATCATGTTATCATACTAACATTTTATCATTTTAACATACCTGCGGCTTGCCGGACTGATAAAATGGTAAGATGATAAAATGTTAAAATGCTTTGCCCTTGCCAATTATATCAACTTATGTTAATCTATTCTAGTTGTAGTTTTCCCAAATCTTATATCTTATATCCTAAATCTTACATCTACTATATGCCTCGTATGTGCGCAATTTGCGGAAAAATCTATTCCCGCACTATAAAACGTTCCCACTCCATGCGGCCGTCTATTGTTAGACTGCTGCCGAATTTGCAGTACGCCGTTTTTGACGGACAGAGGCTAAAGGCCTGCACCCGATGTATAAAGACCAAGAGCAAAGTAAGATAATCTTTATAGCAGGACTTACGCAGCGCGTAAGTCCTGTTATAAACAAAAGCCGCCCTCCGCCAGCTTGCGGATTGGGCGGCTTTTTTATAACTCTATAATTTCCTTTTATTGTGTAAGTGCAGGCGGCTTGGGCTGCTCGTAAGCATCCCTGTGTTGGGTATCTTGGCAATTGCAAACTGTCATTGGCTGGGTAAACTTAACACAGCGCGGATTATCGCAAGCCTTGGGTGTTTCAGATTCCCCACCACAGCCGCCGGTGCATACGTAATGAGTCATATGCCAGATTTAAGATTAAAGATTAAAGTGTCTATTTCCAACCACCAATAATCGCGCCGGCTGCCAAAAGAGCCACCAGCATATTACCAATACCAATCCAGAACAAACTCATTTTACCGCCCCAGAGAAATTCGCCAAGCTTTATGGGAACTGCAAAGCCAACCCACAGGAACGCAGCCATAGCCAAACCACCATTTAAACCCGATTTACCGGTAGCGCCTATAACCCAGGCTAACGCGTAAAACA
>JAHFJJ010000039.1 GCA_023245895.1 Candidatus Doudnabacteria bacterium | reverse complement strand
GTTATTGGGGTTGGTAGAATACAACGCGTCCGATAACTGGTTGCACGTGGTATTGGGTGTAGTCTTGCTTGTACTGGGCATGACCAACAAAGGCAGCGCTCCAGCAATGCCTTCTTCCGGCATGGGCGGTTCAGGTATGGGCGGAATGAACTAGCAGGTTTGTTTTGTGTTTTATATCTTAAATCTTGAATCCTAAATCTAATTATGGCCCATTACGTTTGTACAGGCGGGTGCCACGGCGTTTCCGAACAAGAAGGCGTTTGCAACGCCCAGGCTTGTGTAAGGGAACAAATGCCCTTGACTGTGTGTAATTGCACGGACGGTATGCACCAGGAAGTTTTGGCAAGCGTCCAGGCACAAAATCAAGAATCTTCCGGCAGTTAGCATGAGTAGTTTAATTTTTTAAATTCCGCTTAGGTAGGCAAAGACAAAATTGTAAAAATAAAAAATGGGAACAAAAGAAAAGTTAATAATTTGTTTTATTGTTTTATCGGCTTTGTTCGGGGGCTTTTTGCTTTGGCAGAATTACCAAACCAATAAACTTCTAAACCAACACTTTGTAGCGCTATTAAAAGTCACTCCCCCGGCTTTGGCCACCAAAGCCCTGGGAGCCGAGGTTTACGCCCAATCCCAGGATTTAATTGCGAGCAAAGTGCCGGACAACAATCCTTTTGCGGTCAACACCGCCAATGCCATAGACCAAAGCTATACCAATCCTTTTCAATAAGTAGTAATCACGAATATACAAATCAACACAAATATACAAATTCGGGTACTCTAAGATTTGTTTATTTGTCAAAATTTGTATATTTGGGAACACTACTATAGATATGAATAAATTTTTAAAACTTTTTTTCTCGGCCGCCCTATTTTTCTCTCTTATTTTGGGGGTTAAAGCCGCCGGCGTAGATACAAGAGGCTCTGCCACGGTTACTTTTCCGGTCGCGGAATTGGGCAACTGCGGCAATAAGCAGGAATGTAAAACTTATTGCGATAAGGCGGAAAATATTTCTGCCTGCGCAAACTTTTCCCAAAGCCACGGCCTTATTACCCAGCAGCAAAAACAACAAGCCGAGAACCTTTCTTCTGCGCTAAAGCAGGGCTCAGGCCCGGGCGGCTGTACAGACGCGGCTTCCTGTAAAACCTATTGTAGCGACACAAGCCATGTTGAGGAATGCGTGGCCTTTGCCCGGGAGCATAATTTGGCGTCCAAAGAAAAACTGGACAGCGCCAAAAAAATCGGACAAGCCCTAAAACAGGGCGCGGGCCCGGGCGGCTGTAAAAACGAAAACGACTGCAAGCAGTTATGCTCTAAGGCCGAAAACCAGCCGGTGTGTTTGGATTTTGCCAAAAAACAAGGTTTGGTCAGCGAAGAAGACGCGGCGACTTTGGACAAATTTGCCCAAGCTGTAAAAGACGGCCAGACTCCGGGAGGCTGCGCTACCAAAGATGAGTGCAAAACTTATTGCCAAGACCAAAGCCATAAAGAAGCTTGTCTGCAGTTTTTAGTAAAAATCGGCGGAATTAAACCGGAACAGGCAGAGAAAATAAAAGCATCCGGCGGCAAAGGTCCGGGAGGCTGCGACAGCCAAGACGCATGCCAAACTTATTGCAATAACGAAGACCGGCATGAAGAGTGCCTGAATTTTGCCAAAGAACACGGGCTGGTAAAAAAGGGTGATGCTGAAAATATCCAACAAGGCGAAGCAGGCTTAAAAGTGGGCGTAAAGAATTTGCCGCCTGAAGTTAAAAAATGCCTGGAAGAAAACTTAGACGGCGATACCATAAGCAAAATAGAAAGCGGACAGTTTAGCCCGACGGCCCAAGTCGGCAGTAAAGTTAAAGAGTGTTTGGAGAAATTTAAGCCCCAAATTAAAGAACAGCTCCAGTCAAAGTTCCAGGCTGACCCTGCCAGCGAAAACTGCGTAAAACAGGCCATAGGGCAAGACGCTCTAATTCAGCTAAAAGACGGCCAAGTGCCTGCCGACCCCGACCTTTCTAAAAAAATCCGCCCGTGTTTTGAAAATAAAACACAGGACCATTCAAATTCAAATCCAGCCCCGCATCCTATCCCGGCCAGCGACTTAAAAAATTGTCTGGTGAAAATTTTGGGCCAGGACGCGGTGGACAATTTGGATACATCTAAGCTGAACGAAGACGCCAAAGCGGCAATACAAAAATGCAGGCCTGAGGGCCAAAGCGAAGAACACAAACAGGCCGGCGCGCCTTCCCCGGCATCAAGGCCAGTGCCGGCAGACATAAAAGAGTGTTTGGCCAAAGTCTTGGGCGAAAGCGCGGCTGCTAACTTTAGCACGCAAAACCTTACCGAAGAACAAAAAGCGGCTATTGCCAAATGTTTGCCGCAAAACCATAATCCCGGCCAGGATGGCCGGCCGGCAGTACCATTTAAACCCATTCAGCCCCAGGCCGGGGATTCAAATAAAATTAAAGATTGCTTGGTTGCAAAACTGGGTGAAGACGGCTTTAAAAAATTGTCTGACCCGGCACAAAGGAATTCTGCCGACATACAGGCCATTTTAAAAGACTGCGGCTATCCCATTGCTGGTCAACCGGCAACAGGCCAAGGTGTTAATTTGCCAAAACCTTCAAGCGGTTCGGGCGCACCGCCTGTGCCACAGGCACAGCCTACTTCAACTAGCCAGGAAGCGCTCTTAAAATGCAAAACTTCAATTTTGGGAGACAAGCCCACAAGCTCGGCTACGCCCGAACAGCAGGCACAACTTATGGACTGCGTTAAAGCGGCTATGCCGGGAACTAATCAGCCAAATACTTTGCCGCTCAACCGGCAGCCTTCCCCGACAGGCGCCGGGCCGCAAGTTAAAGGCGCGTCAACTACAGCCAGTCCATTGCAAAGGTTAATGTACTTTTTGGGAATTAAATAATCCAAAATAAAACCCCCTCGCCAATCGCGAGGGGGTTTATGTATGCTTTATTTAGCTTTGGCCTTGGTTTTAATGCAACGGGTACAGGCTTTTAAGCGTTGACCATCAAAGACGGCGTACTGCAAGTTAGGCAAAAGCCTGACTATGGATGGCCGCATGGAGTGGGAGCGTTTTATGGTGCGGGAATAAGTTTTACCGCAAACTGCGCACATTCGGGGCATATGTATTGATATTGGAAATTAGAAATTAAGATATTGATTGAATTGAATATCTTTGATAGTTTAACATTATCTGATAAAATAAGCAAGTACGCTGTAATTATTGCGCGGCGTATGGTCTGGGTTCTTATTTAATAAAAAAATAGACCATCGAAAGTTTTCAGGCAGAGTTGCTTGAAAACTTTCGATGGAATCTTCCGCGGCTCAGGTTTTGAGGCATGCGGCGCAGTAATGGCCGCTGACTATCTCGGTTCCGCACTGCACGCAGTTGATGCGTACAGGCAGGCCGGTTTTCGGATCCGTAATGTTCTTTCCGTCTATTCTTTTTTGGGTTTGAAGAGGACTTGTGTCCTCACAAACCTCGTCGTGCCCCATGGCCATGCTAAGACCCTCCTTTTGTATCTATTCGCGTACCATATATTTACATAGTATTGCAAAATAATCAAACAAAGCATGTCCATTTTAATTACATTGGTAATCCTAATATTCTCCGCAATCGTCCACGAGGTCTCGCACGGCCTTATGGCGGAAAAGCTGGGTGATGGCACTGCAAGGGAACAG
>JAHFJJ010000007.1:16022-51374 GCA_023245895.1 Candidatus Doudnabacteria bacterium | reverse complement strand
GGGCGCTGACGACGAAGTTGAGGGTACTTACCAGCAATACAGGGAAGGTTTGCTTACGGAAGATGAACGCAAAAACCGCGTGGTGGAAATTTGGGCCGACGTTTCTGAAAAAATTGCCAAGTCCGTTACCGGAACTGTTACCGAACACGGCAGTGTCAACTATTTTGTGTCTTCCGGCGCCAGAGGTTCCTTCTCGCAAATTACCCAAATGTCAGGCATGAAAGGCTTGGTGGTTAACCCGGCCGGAGATGTTATCGAGTTGCCGGTTAAGGGTAGCTTTAAAGAAGGCTTGAACGTTTTGGAATACTTTATTTCCACCCACGGTTCGCGTAAAGGTATGTCCGACACCGCTTTAAGGACCGCGGATGCCGGTTACCTGACCCGCCGTTTGGTGGACGTTGCCCAGGATATTGTGGTTAACAGCGAAGACTGCGGTACGGAAGATTTTGACTACATTACTTTGGAAGACAGCGAAAAAATGAACAAGCCCTTTGACCGCCGTTTATTTGGCCGCGTTACCGCTCAAGACGTGAAGGACAAGTCCGGTAAAATCATCGTAGAAAAAAACCACGGCATAGACGACCTCCAGGCCAAGGAAATAATGGATGCGGGTATTGCCGAAGTTAAGTGCCGCAGCGTTTTAAAATGCAAACTGTCCAGAGGCATTTGCAAACTCTGTTATGGATATGATTTAGGTTTTAACGACATGGTTAAGCTTGGCGCCGCGGTAGGTATTGTGGCCGCGCAGGCCATTGGCGAACCGGGAACCCAGCTGACTATGAGAACTTTCCACACCGGTGGGTCCGCTTCCGTAAAAGATATTACCCAGGGTCTTCCCAGGGTAGAAGAATTGTTTGAAGCCCGGGAACCTAAAGGTATGGCCTATGTTTCAGAAATTGACGGGCAGGTTTATATTGCCAAACCCAACAACAAGGAGTACATTGTCCGCATCCAGGGCGCCAACGTGGAAAAAGACACTTACGAACTGGAAGGCGCGCAGTCGGCCATTAAAGACGGCAGCAAAGTTGAAGCCGGCGACACCCTGTATATTACCGAGGGCAGCAAATCTATAAAAGCTAAATCCGCCGGCTTGGTCCGTTTGGAAAAAGGCAAAATTATTGTTGTCCACGAAGGCGATGATGTTAAAGAATATATTATTCCGGCATCCCTCTCTCTTTTAGTTAAAGACCAGGATTTGGTAACCAAAGGCCAGCAGCTGACCGAAGGCAACTTAAACCCCAACCAAATAATGCAACTTAAGGGTTTACAGGAAGCTCAAAAATATGTTGTCAGGGAAGTCCAGGACATTTACGTGTCCCAGGGGCAAAATATCCACGACAAGCACATTGAAGTTATTGTTAAGCAGATGTTTTCCAAAGTCCGCATTACCGATTCCGGTGAAAGTGAACTTGTGGCCGGCGAAATTGCGGATAAGGCCAAACTGAACTTTGTTAATGAAACCTTGGTTGCCGCGGGCAAACGCCCCATAGTTTCTGAACAGCTCTTAATGGGTATTACTAAAGTTTCTTTGAATACCGATTCCTTCCTGGCCGCGGCTTCCTTCCAGGAAACCACCCGCGTGTTAATAGAAGCGGCCGTTACCGGCAAGACCGATTTCCTACGGGGCCTTAAAGAGAACGTTATCATCGGCAAACTGATTCCCGCGGGAACCGGCTACACCGACGAGATTTCCAAACAAAACCTCCAGCTGGAAGTAGACGCCGCGGCCGCCGCGGAAGTCAGCGAATAAAGAAAACTACAAAAACCCCGCTCGTAAAGAGAGGGGTTTTTTGATAGAATGGAGGTACTGTATTATTTACTATATTTAGCATGAAAAAGCTGGTTGTTTCTAAGCGCGGGCGGAATGTTATTGCTTCGCCCATAAGAAAATTTTTGCCATTGATGCAGGCGGCTGAAGCAAAGGGGACGAAAGTTTTTAGGTTAAACGTGGGCGACCCGGATTTGGCCCCGCCCCCGGAATTTTTGCAAACTGTTAAAAAATATAATTTGCCTACGTTAGCATACGCGCCCAGTCCGGGAATTAAAGCGCATATGGTGGCTTGGCAAAAATATTATAAGCAGTTTGGGCTAAGCTTGGAATTAAACCAGATGTTGCCAACTGTTGGTTGCGCTGAGGCCATTATGCTGGCCTTGCAGGCTGTGGCTGATTTTGGGGACGAGATTATTGTTTTTGAACCTTTGTACGCCAGTTACAAATCTTTTTCTGTGATGACAGGAATTAAGCTTATACCCATAACCTTGCCGATAGAAAAGAATTTTGCTATGCCGCCGGCTTCGGTTATAGAAAAAAAGATTACCGCGCGTACTAAAGCCATTGTGATAATCAACCCTGATAATCCGACGGGTAAACTTTGGAGTCCGGCTGAATTAAACACTGTTGTTAAAATTGCCAAGAAGCACAATCTTTTTATAATCTCCGACGAAACTTACAGGGAAATCCGCTTTAACGGAAAACCCTACTGTTTGCTTTCGGACAAATCCGCCCGCCAAAATGTAATTTTAACCGACAGCGTGAGCAAAAGATTCTCCATGCCCGGCGCGCGCATTGGCTGTGTGGCCAGCTTTAACAAAGAAATTATGTCGGCGATTTTAAAATTCGCCCAAGCCCGACTTTCTGCCGGAACCTTAGAGCAATTGGGCCTGGTGCCGCTATTAAACAACAGCCGGCCATATGTAAGCAAAGTGGTTAAAGAATATAAAAAAAGGCAAAAAGTCGTGGCAGAAGGCTTAAAGAAAATAAAAGGCGCCGTGTTTAAGCCGGCGCAAGGGGCTTTCTATCAAGCTGTTGGCTTGCCGATAAAAGACGCGGAAGACTTTGTAAGGTTTATGATTGGAAAATTTTCCTATCAGGGGAAAACTGTTATGGTAACGCCTATGCAGGATTTTTATATTACTCCCGGCAAAGGCAAAAATGAAATTAGGATTGCTTATGTGCTTAATACCAAAGATTTAAAAGTTGCGATGGATATTTTGGCTAGAGGAGTCGCTGCTTATGGTAGACAATAAAAAATTTAAAAAACGCCCTTATATAAGGGCGTTTTTTGTTATTTAGGCCAAGCAGATATCAAGAGTAATTCTTTTTGGTTTAGCTTGCCCCAGATTTCCTCGGTTACAAAAGGCATAAAGGGATGCAGTAACTTTAGAATTATGAATAATGAATTAAGAAGTATGGCCTGGGTATTCTCTTTTAGTATAGGGTCTTTAAGCTGCTCTTTACTTTTTTCAATATAAACATCGGCAAAGTTTTTCCATACAAAATTATATATTTCCTGGGCTGCGGCATGAAGCTGAAAGTTTTCCAGCCCTTCTGTTACCTCATCAATTGCAAATTTTAAAGCATCGATGATTTCGGTATCGGCAGGCGTCAGGGCTTTGAATTCATAATCCATAATTCCTAATTCATAATTCTCCAGATTCGCCAAAACAAACCTCGCAATATTCCAAAGCTTGTTGGCAAAATGCTTCATGCCTTTTATTTTGTCTTCGGAAAGCGGGATGTCGTTGCCGGCCGATGTTGAGAAGATAAGGGCGAAGCGCAGGGCATCGGTGCCGTAAGTGTCAATTACGCCCAACGGGTCCACAACGTTGCCTTTGGATTTTGACATTTTTTGCTTGTCTTTATCCCTTACAAGTCCGTGCAGGAAAATTTTTTCAAACGGCGGTTTACCGGTTTTATAGTAAGACATCATCACCATCCTGGCCACCCAAAAGAATAAAATATCCCAGCCGGTTTCCATTACTTGTGTGGGAAAGAAAGTCCTAAAATCTTTCTCTCCGTTTGTCATTAAAGTGGCAAAGGGCCACTGCCCGCTGGAAAACCAGGTATCAAAAGTGTCGGGGTCTTGAACTAAACCTTCCCCTTCAGGGTTTACTAAGGCAGTAAACTCATAAATTCCCGCGTTATCCAAATGCCATTTTTTGCGGTAATCTATTAAACCTTCTTTGGTTATAACCCCTTCCTGGACAGCTTTTATTACAGGCAAGAAAGAATTATGCCCCACCACCACAATTGGGTCTTCAGATTCAATGGCATTAATTATTTTCCAGGCTTCTTTTGCCCTCGTTATTAATTCTTCCAGAGTTTCTCCGGCGCCTTCGCCCAGTATGCGAAGAAGCAAAGGGAAACCTTTTTTTCTGGTCTCTCCTTCAAATTTTCCGCCCCGCACTTCCCTAAATTCCGGGTGGAAAGATATGTTTTTAATACCTAAAGCTTCCGCAACTATTTCCGCGGTTGTTTTTGCCCTTTGCAGGTCGGATGAAATTATTTTGGCGATTTTTTTGCCTTTTAAGGCTTGGGCTGTTTTTGCCGCCTCTTCTAAACCTTTTTTGGTAAGGGGGTTGTCTAGCTGTCCTTCGTATACGTCTTTTGCGTTGCCCGTGGATTCCCCATGCCTGACAAAAATAATTTTTTTCTCTTTTTGTAAATGTGTATTGCCTTCCTTGTCGTACCAGACCGGAATGGGGATGCCCCACCAAATCTGCCGTGAAATTGGCCAGTCGCGGATGTTTTCCATCCAGTGCATAAAGATTTTTTCAAACTTTTCCGTGACAATTTCAATTTCTTTGTTTTTTACGGCATCTACGGCCATGTCGCGCAAAGAAGGCCTGCCATCCGGCAAAGGTTTGGTCATGGCAATATACCATTGTGGCACAATTTGGGGTTCGATTAAATTGCCGCATTTGTAGCAGAGCTGGACATTGTGCTTGTAGTTTTCATCGATTTTTTCCAAAAGCCCTTTGGCTTTTAATTTTTCCACAATTTTTGGCCGCGCTTCCAAAATTTTCATACCAGCAAACTCCGCGGCAACAGGCAAAAGCTTGGCGCGTTTGTCTATAATTTGTTCAATATCCAGTTTGTGCCTTTGGGCAATCTCAAAGTCAACCGGGTCATGCGCTGGGGTAATGGTCATAACGCCGCTGCCAAATTCCATATCCACGGCTTCATCTTTAATCACGGTTGCTTTAACCGACCCGTTTATCCACTCAGCTTCAAAAGTATCGCCCTGTTTGTATTTGGAATATCTTTTATCCGCCGGGTGCATAACCACGTACTTGTCGCCGAATTTTGTTTCCGGGCGGCTGGTGCTAATGGTAAACGGCCCATATCTAAAATAATAATATGGCTCAACTCGTTCTTCATATTTGGTTTCCAAATCCGCCAGGCCTGTTTGGTGTTTTGGGCACCAGTTGCAAATGCGTCCTGAACGGTAAATCAACCCGTCCTTGTACATCTCTTGGAAAGTTTGGTAAACAGTTTTTACAATTTTTGGGTCGAGGGTAAAAATATTCCGGCTCCAGTCGCAAGATGCCCCCAGCCGCTTAATGCCTTCTTCGGAAATGTGCTTGTTTTTTTGCACAAAATCCCAGCACTGTTTATAAAATTCCTCCCGCGTCATTTTAAAGCGCGAGTTGCCTTCTTTTTCCAGTTTCTTTTCAAATACCACCTGGGTTTCAAACCCCGCGTGGTCGGTGCCCGGGAGCCATAAGGTTTTGCGTCCGCGCATGCGGTGGAAGCGGACTAAAATATCTTGGACAGTCATGCCTAAAGCGTGCCCTACGTGCAAGGGCGCGTTGGCGTTGGGCGGCGGCATAATTATGGTGTAAGGCTCTCCTTGTAAATTATCCGGATTAAAAAAACCGCTATCCAGCCATTGCTGGTAGATTTTACTTTCTACTTTTGTGTGGTCGTAGGTTTTGTCTAGTTCAATCATATAATTATTACCAGCTTGGCGTTTCTTTAAGGCCTTGGGCTAATGTTTCAATTTTTTCGACGTTTAACGGAACATGCGCCCTGTCAACCCAATGCTCATAATGCTCTTTCGCCCAATTTAAGAACCTTTCATCTAACTTCCCGGTGGCAGAAAACGGCTCCCATGCAGAACCTTCCCGCGGCTCTTTCCATTTAACTGTTACATAGTAGGTAGTGCTTCCACCATGCCTCTCAAAAATTTTAGCGCTCAAAAGTTCCTGGAGGGGTTGTAAATAGAAAGCTATCTTTTGCTCCCTGGACGCCTCTGGTGATTCCGGCATAATACTTGCTGTTAATAATAAAACACTCTAAAGAGAGTGTTCACAATCCGACTAAGGCGGAGGTACCATCGTGAAATTGACTTGATTTTACCGCTTTAACGGGCGGCCTCCGACCGGGTCTACTGGCCGCTTGCGGCCACCCTGAGCGAAGTCGAAGGGTTGGCCATGAGCGGATTTCTTCCGATGCTACCTTAGTGACAGCTAAGGTTTAAGCTTTTATATAGTATAAAGTCAAAAGTTGAAAGTGTAAAGTCGCGTATTTAGGCAAAAAAACACGGCTCCCAACAAAGTTAGGAGCCGTTAGTTGCGGCATGAATGCACCGGATAAGTTGTTCCCCACAGAGAGTTTGTCCGTCTGCGCCTATTAAAGCCGACCAGGCGAATTTTTCATTGCATATAATGACGACTTTGGTGCCGCCTTCTCCAGCAGGTTCAACCGACTTATAGTCAGGGTCGCCGGGTATAACAACGCCCATGCGCAGGAATGTCTTTCCACAGCGTATGTCGTTAAGTAGCGTCATGGTTCCTCCTTGATCCTTATTGCGTTGCCGCGGTTTTTAAAAACCGCGGGCGATGCCAGCTTCTTACTTCGTTGGCCCAGTTCATTTGTAGCACCTCAATAATATCTTCTTGTGACCTTTCGGGGATTTCAAGGAGTTCGGTGCCGGGAACGGGGTTCGTAGATCCGGCTAGGCATATCAAGAATCTCATATGAGGATTTACAAAGCCGACTTGGTATGCCAGCTCTTCATGGATCTCAATGGCGGCTTGTTCAATTTTTTCAGGCGATTTCGCGAGTATTACCCAGAACATTAATGCGTGTCCTCCTTTTCTCTCTCATCCCAGAACGCTATTTGCTCGAATAACGTCCCGGGAAAAAAGAAAAACCCCTGTCCGCAGACAGGGGTTTTGAATGTTTAAACAGTCAAAACTACCTCTGCGGGAGCAGGGTAGAGGAGGAGGAAGAAGAGAAGCTGACTAAAAAGTGGAAGCTGGATTTAATCATATTATTTTGTGGAGCCGTTAATCATGTTTGTATTATAACAAAATGCTTTTTGGTGTCCAGGGGATAACTGTAAATGTCATTGCGAGTACATCCGACCTGTCCGCCGAAGTCCCGCCGTTGGCGGGACGAAGGAGGAAGCAATCTATATTTGACGATAAGGGATTGCTTCGTCGTCCCGCTTATAAATTACTAATGGCGGGACTCCTCGCAATGACACGGAATTTAAAGTTCCAAATTTGAGTCTGCCTTTATTGTTTTATAGCTTTTGGGCTTATAGCCGTTGTGGAGCATGAAAGCCGCTGCCATGCCTATCATTTCCGCGTTGTCAGTACATAAATTCATGGGCGGGGCCATGAATTTAACTTTTAACAATTTACAATTAACAATTAACGACTTGCGTAGCAGTTTATTGGCCGAAACCCCTCCGGAAAGCGAAACCGATTTGGCTTTAAATTCTTTGGCGGCGCGCAGGGTTTTGGTTACCAGCACGTCAACGGCGGCTTGCTGGAAGGAGGCGCAAATGTCCTGTCTAGTGCTAAGCGCTAAGTTGTTAGTGTCAAGTGACTGTACATAGTAGAGTACCGCGGTTTTCAATCCTGAAAAAGAAAAATTATAGTTTTTGGCGTTTATCATCGGCCGCGGGAAATTTATGGCCATTGGATTTCCTTTTTCCGCCAATTTAGAAACCTCGGGTCCGCCGGGGTAGGGGAGTTTTAAAAGTTTGGCGACTTTGTCGAAAGCTTCGCCCGCGGCATCGTCCACGGTTTGCCCTAGGACTTTGTAGTCCTTAGTATTTTTTACCAGCACCAGCATTGTGTGCCCGCCGGAAACGACCAGAGAGATATTGGGATATTGGATATTGGATATTTTTCCAAATGGCGAGTAAAGATGGCCGAGCATGTGGTTAACCGGGATGATAGCTTTTTTTGTGGCGAATGATAACGCTTTGGCGAATTCTACACCCACAATCAACGACGGTATTAATCCCGGCCCTTGGGTTACTGCAAGATATTGGATATTAGATATTAGATATTTTGCATCAGCTAAAGCTTTTTTAACAACCGGCAAAATATTTTTAACGTGCGCCCGGGCCGCGACTTCCGGGACTACACCGCCCATTTTGCTGTGGAGCTTTATTTGGGATTTTATTACGGATGATAGGGTCTTTATCATCAGCAATCCCTTGCCCCCTCTCCCTCTGGGAGAGGGCCGGGGTGAGGGCCCAGCTACAGACAAAACAGCCGCGGCGGTTTCGTCGCAGCTGGTTTCTATGGCTAAAATAATTTTAGGTACTTTATTGTTCATCCACAGCTAAATAGACAGCCATAAACAAAAGGCCAATGTCGCGGAAGGTTATGGGTAAGGCCCCTGTGCCGTTAAGTACTATTATAGACAGCATATCAAGCGCTGCCAAAATGGCCACCCATTTTACCCTCCAATTGCTTAAAAGCCAGACGCCCATAAAAATTTCAAAAAACGCGTGTGACTGTAAAGCGAATTCCCTGGTCGTGCCGAACTTGGAAACCCATACCGGGACAAAGCCTATCCAGTCCGAAGGATTGAGTAAAATACTTATGCCGGCGTACAGAAGTGTAAAGGCCAGGCCCACGTTCAGCAGGTATTTTTTCTTAAATTGCATACTTATTCCCTTTCTTTATTATTTGCTTAGTTTGCCGTCTCCCAAAAATTCAATCCGGGAAACGATTACAAAAGCTAAGGCAATTATTAAAATATTTTTAATAATATACTGCCCTTCTAATGTAGGGGCTAAAAAACCTGCCCAGGTAATTTGGGGGAGCAGAATAAGCGGCAGGCAGGTGGTAACAAGATGCAGGGCCAGCAAGGCCATGACCAGGCGTTCCGCGCCGCTCACCAGGAACAACACTCCAATAAGCATTTCAAACAGCGCGAATAGAATAATAAAGTTTTGGAAGCTAATGAACGGCAGGGTTTTTTCCAGCAAGGATTGCACCAGCGGCTGGGCCGGGCTTAAGTCCAAAAGTTTTAAAACGCCGAACCAGAAATAAACTACAAACAAGGCCAAGCGCGCCAATAGAATATTGTATTTTTTCAAGAAGCCCAATACTGTGTAATCGAAGCTTTGGATTTGGCGTTTCATAAATTATTTGTTCTACCATCCCGAAGTAGCAGCCGAGGGATCCCTTAACAGGTGGTAGGTATAAAATTTAAGGGATTCCTCTCTCGTCCGCCTTAGGCGGATAGCTCGGAATGGTGCATCTACTTCATATGGTTTTTCGCATTATCCCAACCAGTAACCATCTCCAGTATTTGTTGATGGTCACCGGTTTCAACATCATCCGCAAATTTTTGTACAACAGGCTTTATGGCAATGCCGCCGCGCACGCTAAAGTTGGCAATTACGCGCATAAACTTTGGGTCCGTTAGTTTCCATAAATCCTTAAATATTCTGTTAGTAACATCCTCATGGAATTCGCCGTGGTTCCTAAAAGAAAATAAATATAGTTTGAGCGACTTGCTTTCTACCATCTTAATCCTGGGCACATACACAATTTCCAAGGAGGCAAAGTCCGGCTGGCCGGTAATGGGGCAAATGGAAGTAAATTCGTTGCAGACCAGCGGCACCAAGTACAAAGAGTCGGGGTGCTGGTTGTTAAAGCTTTCCAAAATTTTTATGCTGGGCTTGCTGGGGAAGCCCTTTTTCTTTTTACCTAGTTGCCTGAATTTCATAAAAATTATTTAACTTCAAGCGCTAACACCCGTTCTTGTTTTAATTTTGGCCTTAAGCTTTCAAAGCCGAAGTGGGGTGCTTCTATAACTATGGCGGCGTTGTCCATTCCGTCGGGGATTTGCGCAGAGGGCCTGTCTGGAATTTTTTCATCCCCGTAGACTTCTTTTATTATATAAGACATGCCGTCCGGCATAATAATTTGCATTCCGGGGAGAATTGTGCCAACCGCGCCGCCATAAAACTGCACTAAGTTGTCTCCCAGGTCGTCAACGGCGTCGCAAAGATAGAACTTTTTGCCGCTAGCATTGTTCAGCTGGCCCCTTTTTTCCTTAATCAGGGCGCGACTTTTCTGGGAGCGGGTATAAATTAATATTAAAATTAAAGTTATGACCCCGTAGAATATTAGCCGTAAATCCATATTAGTGTATTATTTAGCTTTGGAAAGCGCGACTTTTAAGCCCAGTACAATAAGCGCGGCGCCCATAAACCTTTCCATATAGTGCTGGACTTTTGTAAAAGGTTGTTTAATTCTGCTATGCGAAAGCACTATGGCCACGGCCGCAAACCATAAAAAAGTCATGATAGACATTTCCATCCCATAGGCGACTTTTATGGCCATAGGGGTATTAGGCTTTATGACCTGAGTAAACAGGGCCAGGAAAAATAGCGTGGTTTTTGGATTCAATAGGTCGGTTAAAAAGCCGTTTTTTATAGAGGCCAGCGCTCCCATATCTTTGTGTTCAACCTCAGTACTGTCATTTTTGCTGGGTTGTGCTCTGAGCGATTTGTATCCAATGTAAATTAAGTAGCCCGCGCCAAGCAGCTTAATGGCGGAAAAAATTAAAATGGATTTGGAAATTATGTAGCCAATCCCTACCAGACAGTAGATAACATGGACCATAATCCCAAGCGCCAGCCCTAAGGCCGCGTACACTCCGTTTTTGCGGGAATACGCCAAACTGTTCCTGCTAATTAGCACAAAATCCGGCCCCGGGCTCATGACAGCCAAAAAGTGGAGCGCGGCAACAGTCAAAAATTCAGGTAAGTAATTAATCATATGCCTATATTATATAGCATTAGCCGGCTTTATTGTAGTGCTCAACTGGTTCATGGAATAGTTCATTCATTAAAGAAAGCCCCAGTTGCAAATCCTGTTCCGCCAGTATGAAACTGAATTCCGTGTAGGTTGAAACAAATTCCACAATATTTATTCTCCTGACGGCAAAAATTCTTATAAACGCGTAAGTTGTATTCGGGGTGGTTATATATTCTTTATCTATATTAACGGTTAAGGCGGCGAGTTTATCCTGAAAGAATTTGGGTTTTTGGTTTTTAAAGCCTTGGTGCAGGGCTTTTTTTAAATTCTCGGATGTAATGATTGATATTTCATTTACCCCTTGCGTGACCGTAAAAAAATCAGGCGAAGCAAATTCAGGCTTAGCGTAAAGCGACGTCAAAAGTTTTTTATTGTATTCAGTTTTGTCAAAAGTGAATTCCACTAAGCCGGATTTGGCCGACATGTTGTTAATTTTAATTGGAGGGAGGAAAGGCTTTTGCCTGCCGAGTGTTTTGCCAAGCCTGGATAAACTGACCACAATACTTGTATTTTTCACGGGTTTTTTGGTCCGCGCGCTGACTTGTTTTTTTATTGATTCGGCGTAAGCAGACAAGTTCAAAATGCCCGCGGATATAGCATAGAGGGCAACTTCGTCTTCGTAGACAATATTTTTTACCATTTCGCTGATTTTTATCATATTCAAATTGTAATATATGTTACAAATTGTTGCAAATATGAGATATTAAGAAAAAAATTTAACATATTCTCTTTATCAAATTAAAGTAAAGGGCAACAGGAGGATATATGCACCTTTTGAAGGTACTGCTTGGAGCGGTTATGGTTCTTGCTTTTGCCAGGATTGTGTGGCTGCTTCACATTAGGCCGTCTGTGGGTGAGATTTGGGAAAGCCTAAGCAACAAGGGCGTAGGCTACCATCGGCTCAGGCCAGATTTAGTAGACGCCACCGTGTCCAAACAGGCAAGGTTGTTTTGCGCCCAGTTTTTGGGCCCGGAAATGAGCGTCATATATTGGCGTAACATTCAGGACGGCAACCCATGGGAAATGTTGAAAGTGCTTATGACAGGAAAGCGGGAACGGCGGCTATACTTTGTCAAAGGACACTCTACAGAAATAGGAGGAGGCCCGACGCCGTTAAACGAATCTGACGCCGAGATAGCTAAAAGAATTTTGCAAAAAATTCATGAGGCCATGCCCAGCTAAATGTAGAAGATAAAAAGGAGGTTTGTATGGAAGTACAGCTTTTGAAGATTGGAACCAGAGAAGCAACGGAACTTAATTCGGAACATTTTTCCCAGCTTAAAATAGCCCAGCCCGGCGATATCAGAATTATTGGGCATATTTTGTGGGGCGAGTACCAGTCCGCCATCTACATGTGGAATAACCAATCTTGGCAAGTGTTTATTGCCAAAGACAGGCCGGGGCAGGATTTTCTTGAGTCAATACCTGACGTTCACGGCGCGGAAGTGTCTTCCAAGGGGCTTGTAGCAACGGTGGTTATTCTGACAGACAGGGGGCTTAAAGTCTGCCTTGAAAAACTGATCGATTTTTTTGGACAGCCTCTGGACCAAGGCACGATGAGTGAAGCCACAGTCGCGGAATGCCTGAAAAACGTTTTCAATCTCTAAGAACCTAAAAGACGGGAAGCGGTGGAGTTACCGCTATCCCGTCTTTATTTAAATGTTTGTAGCGGCTAGGTATAGGCACAAAACGAATTATTTGGCAGGGTAAGGTAACGATGCCTGCCAAAGGCTTTCGAACATTGCGGCGTGGGTGCGGTAGATTTCTTCGGACTGGATAAGCACGGCCGATTCGTCTTTTAAAGAAGAAATAAACGCGACTTTGTTGTCGAACAAAATAATTACCGACTTAAACTTGCCCCACATGCTTTGCGGCAACAGCCTGGGGTTGCGCATTTCCGCTTCGGTCCGGCTTAGCGTCCTGCCGGTAACATCTTTTTCCCACAAACTCCGGGCTTTTATGTTATTTTCTTTGCGTGTCTTTAAAAAGTATTGGGCGTAGCTTTTGTCGAACTGTTTAAAAAAATTATCTACCGGAGCAATGATATCCCACTGCCTGGACTTGGCGTATAAGGCGTACTCAATGACAACTTTTATTCCTTCTATTCCTTCGTAATGCATTACCCAGGTTTGGGGCTCTTTGCTTTTTGTGTATTTTTCCAGCAAAGGCTCCATGCCTTTAATTGCTGTTTGTTGTTGTTTTAAAAAATCTATTTTGTTGTCTATAAAAGACCGCAAACGGTCGGGGCTGGTCATGATAAAGCCCAGTCCTTTTAAGGTGCGCTTTTTGGCAACGAGGCCTTTTTCCAAAAGCGTGCCCAAGGCATGGTAAACCGTGGTCCTTTTAATTTTAGTCAGCTTACTAAGTTCGCCGGCTTCAATAGTTGGGTAGGCCAGCCCTGTTAAATATATGTGTGCTTCGGTATCTGTTAGCCCAATAGATTGTAATAACGCTTCTATTTGTTCCATGTTTTCAATATTAATATGATTGTCAATACTATATTGTAACATAATCTCTCATAAATACAAGCTATATTTAGTTTGTCATTCAAGCATTACAAACACATATTGAACAATATTTTAATTGGAATATGCTTAAGCTATAACAACAAGGAGGTTTTATGAAAAAAGGCATAAGTGTTTTTGTCTGCTCGGCCCGAAAGTCCGTAGTGGAAAATAACATGGAGCAGTTAAGGAAGCTAGGCAAACAAGCCCGAGCAGAACTCGACCAGTTTTCAAAAACCACTCCGGTGGAAGCCTTGAGCGCGTTCATTCAGGATTTGTTTTTAGTCACAGAGTCGCGCGAGTTCCGTGACTGCAAGAACGAGGAAATTATCAAGTTGTTCAAGGCTTGGAAAACTATGGCCGGCAAGGCAATGGACATACGCGACCAGGCAGAGCGGCTTAAAAATTTCAACGAAGCCTTGGCGCTTCCTAAGGCGCAGGACTGCTTGCGGTTTCTCTCGGAGGGGGGAGCGTTTGGTCTGGAGGTTAGTGTTCTGGCTGAGAAGCTGGCTATGACACCCGAAGAAACAGAAACGCTTTTAGCCAGGCTCAAACCGCAAGACCTAATAGAATGGTGGGGAGAGACCGGCGCGCGTCTGGGGCTAAGGGGCCAGATGTGGGTAGGAAATAATAACTGGTCGCCTTTCTAGAACCAGTTCAAACTAAAAAGGCCCGGAAACAAAATTTCCGGGCCTGTTTTTTAAGTTGGCTTTTTTATGTAAGAGCATTGTTATACTCGTGGAACAAAATTATTCAAGATTTATTTTCCTAAGAAACTGGGCGTTTACAGCCACAATAATGGTGCTTAAAGACATAAGCAAAGCGCCTATGGCGGGCGGCAAAATAATCCCAAAGAGTCCGGCGGCCAAGGGGATTGCAATTATGTTGTAAGCTGTTGCCCAAATTAAATTTTGCGCCATTTTGGAATATGTTGCCTTGGAGAGTTTAATAATTTTAACTACATCCCTTGGGTCGTTCTTGGCCAAAATAATACCCGCGGATTCAATGGCGACATCTGTTCCGGCTCCAATGGCAATGCCAATGTCGGCTTGGGCTAAAGCCGGCGCGTCATTTACGCCATCGCCGACCATTGCAACTTTACTGCCGTCTTTTTGCAGTTCTTTAACTTTATTGGATTTATTTTCCGGCAGTACCTGGGCAAAAATTTCTGTTATTTCCAGTTCTTTGGCTACATATTTGGCGACTGCCTCGCTGTCTCCTGTTAACATTGCCGCCCTGACGCCCATTTGTTTTAACTGACGCGCCGCTTGTTTAGATTCTTCCCGGATTAAATCGGCCATGGTGATTACCCCAACAATTTTATCATCAGCTAAAACATAAACCGCGGTTTTGCCTTCGCTGCCGGCAATTTTAATTTTATCCTCCAGATTTTCCAAGCCGATATTTTTTTCCAAAAGCAGCGCCGGGCCGCCAATATAAAATTTTATGCCGCCAATTCCCGCTTTAACGCCTTTGCCCGGCAAAGCTGTAAAATTTTGCGGCGCATTAAATTCTATATTTTTTTCTTTTGCTTTTTTTACAATTGCCCGCGCAATCGGATGCTCGGAATTAGCTTCCAGAGAAGCGGCGATTTTTAATAAATTGGTTTCGCTGTAGCCCTCATTCGGCCAAACATCTACCACGCCGTGTTCGCCTTTGGTCAATGTTCCGGTTTTATCAAATAATACCACGTCAATATTTCTAGCAGCTTCCAGAGCCAGGCGCTGTTTAACCAGTAAGCCGTTTCTCGCGGCCAAGCCGGTAGAAATCGCGGTTACCAAGGGAACGGCCAAGCCCAAAGCGTGGGGGCAGGCAATAATCAAAACCGTAACAGTTCTTTCAATGGCAAAGCTTGCTCCTTTGTTCATAATTAGCCAGGCAATGAGCGTGATAATACCAGAAAGCGTGGCGACTATGGTTAAGTAGAATGCTGCTTTGTCCGCCAGAATTTGCGCTTTGGATTTGGAAGCTTGAGCTTGAGCCACAAGCCGCATAATTCCGGCCAGAGCCGTATTTCCCCCGATTTTGTTTATTTTTATTTTTAATGAACCATTGCCGTTAACCGTGCCGGCAATAACTTGGCCGTTTAAGATTTTTTTAACCGTTTGGCTCTCGCCGGTTATCATTGACTCGTTGACTGACGACGCGCCTTCTACCACAATTCCGTCTGCCGGGATTTTTGCCCCCGGTCTTACCAGCACAACATCGTTAACCTTCAGGTTGGAAACTTCGATTTTACCGCCATTTTCCAGTTCAGCCGTGTCAGGCAATAATTTTGCAAGTTCTTTAAGCGCTCCTTGCGCATTCATGACCGATCTCATTTCCATCCAATGCCCAAAAATCATTATGGTAATTAGGGTGGAAAGCTCCCAAAAAAATTCACTGCCGGAAATGAAAAAAGTCGTGGCAATACTGTAAATAAACGCAACAAGAATAGCTTGCGAAATCAGCGTCATCATTCCGGGCTGTCTGGATTTTATTTCCGCAATCGCGCCTTTAATAAATACAGTACCCGAATAAAAAAATAATATTGTCCCAAACAGCAACGGAACGTATTCCGAGCCGAAAAATTTTGGCATAGTAAAGCGCAGCCACTCTTGCACCATTGCAGAGTAGAGGAGTGTCGGAATGGTAAATACCAAACTTAGCCAAAATTTGTCGCGGAACATTTTTGGCGAATGGCCTGCGTGCTTGTCGCGGCCCGAAGCCGCGGGCATGTTGGAATGATTGTGATGATGTTCGTAATCCATAAAATTTATTTTTCGGCAGCCAGCCAAAACATCCATTTCCCGCCGTGGTTTAGTATTTTAAAACCGGATTGCTTAAAGATATTTTCAAATTCTTCTTTAGTGAACAGGCCGGGAGCGGCGTTTAATGACTTAAAACTTTTTAAATGAAATAATGTCCACAATTTAGATTGTATATCTATGACATAAAATTTTCCGCTGGGCTTTAGTACTCTATATACTTCTTTTATAGCTTTTGGAAAATCCTGAATATGATGGAAAACCATAATTGCGAAGCAGGCGTCAAAGCTATTATTTGTAAAAGTAAGCTGAGTAGCGTCTTCCCTCTGCACCACCATATTTGTGCCCGCAAGCCTGCTTTTTGCTTTATCTACTTGCGCAATATCGTAGTCCGTAGCTGTAATAAGAGAGCGGGGGAATTTTTTATGTATGGATTCGGTCGTAATGCCGACTCCGGCCCCAATTTCCAAAATACTGCTGAAATTTTCATCAGTTATCTTTTTCAGCAACCTGCCAAGGCCAAAATACCTATGGAAAATTTTGTCCCAATATCCATTAACGAAAAATTTTTCTAGCCAGTGCATGTTAGCCATATGTTTAAGCCAATTTCTTACTTCCGGCCACAGTTACAAAGTACCTTCCAAAAGTGTTCTCGTTAATAGCCACTTCTGTACATTCTGTCTTAATAATCTCTATATGTTTAGGCATTTTGTGTAAAAATTTCCAGGTTAAACCAAATATCATCTCCGGAACAAAAGTAATTGGGTACAACAGCCTTCTTGTTCCGGTTAATGGCTGTGCTCCGGATATGGCAACCCTTCCTCCCGGTTTCAAAACATTTATTAAACTATATAGAAGGCTCTCATCTAAATACCCAAAATTACTCAACACGGCGTCTACTTTGTAATTTAACTCTTTGATTGGATTATATTCTCTTAAATCTTTTTGCAAGAGAGTTACATTAAGCCACCCATTTTTATCAATTTTATTTTGTGCTCTTTTTAACATACCTTCGGAAAAGTCCACCCCAACTACGGAACCTGTACTACCAATTTTTTGCAATATAAAATCGAGTTCAAATCCGGCTCCAATGCTTGTTACGAGCACTGTATCTCCCTGCTGAAGTTCAAGGTATTCTATCGCTCTTTTTTTGGCCTTAATAACATCCTTCACAATGGGAATCCATGTGGAACTGTCTTGTAATTCAAAAAGTTTTGGCAGTATGTGGTTATATAAAAATTTTATAGCATTCATATAAATTTTAAGTGCTTACAATTTTCTAAAAAATTGCCTAAACTCCTATCTATAGAGCAGTTGTTCTATCATAAAATTCGCCATCCAACTTCCGATACCATAATCCCGTTAATATGGTCCATTTCCTGGTATATCGCGCTCGGCCCCTTCAGAGCAGTTTCGTGCCACTCGCCTTTTGGGTCTTGGTAACTAACTTTTGCGTACAAATACCTTTTAACAAGGTACAGGCTTTTTTGTTTTAGGCTATAGCAGTTTTCCAAATATGGGAAGGGTATTTTTTTCTCCAGTATTATTGGGTTTATCATTACTGTATAATTTTTGCCTTTTCTGATAACCAGAATTCTTTTAGTATAGCCAATCTGATTTGCGGCAAAACCCAAGCGGCGGTTCCAAAATTTAGCTTTGCTTTTAATCACAGCCAAAAGTTCCTCGACTATTTGTTCGGCCTGGTTAAAATCACTTACCGGTTCGCACCGTTTATGGAGTAGTTGGTTGGGTTCTTGTATGATAGTTAGCATTTTATTTATACCAAGTCTTTTGCCATTCTTTTATTTGGTTTATTTCTTTGGTTTGCGCGGAAATAATATTGTTAGCCATAGTTTTTATTTCTTGGTGTTTGGCGTTTTTTAGCGCGGCGTTGGCCATATCTATGGCGCCTTGGTGATGGGTAGTCATTTCTGATAAAAATGCCTTGTCAAAATCATCAGCGCTTTTATTTTCCAGCCCCTGCATCATATTCTGCATTGCACTGTCCATTCCGATGTCGCTGTCCTCGCCCATCATTGAATGCATTTTCCCTTGCATCATCCTGTTGTCCGAATCGCTCATCATACCCTTATAATGCCTGCTGAAAGATATATGGCTGGTTGCCAAGGCAATGACTACCCCAAGCAACAGCCCAATAACTCCGTAAAGCACATTCTCTTTATTCATAAATTCCTTTTCCGCCGGAGGCGGACCCGCCTTTGGCGGGTTTATATTAGTTATTTATTATTTAAAAAATAAATTTTTAAAAGTTCTTCGGTTGCCTGTTTGTCTTTGCCATTTTTGAACTGGTGGGTGACATGCTCCTTTAAATGGTTTTCCAGCATGGCGCGGTTAAAGCTTTGTAAAGATTTTTCCGCGGCCAAAGACTGGGTAATAATATCCACGCAGTAGCGGTTTTTGGCAACCATGTGTTCCAGGCCTTTTATTTGCCCCTGTATGCGGTGCAGGCGGCTAATGATATTTTTGTGGTTGGATTTAAGCATATGCAATTATAATATACCCCCTGGGGGTATATGTCAAGCCAGACTGCCATTAAATAGGGCTTGAATCGAACGACGGGTTGAAAAATATTCAGATTTATGCTAAAATTGCATAAGTTGTTTATGCTTTTAACGTTAATCGTCAATTGTTAAAAGTTAGTTGTTTCTATTAAGGCGCTATCATCTAATGGTTAGGATAAGTGGTTTTCATCCACTAAATCGGGGTTCGATTCCCCGTAGCGCTACCAAAATATTTTTGATATAATTTTTGTATATGGGAATTGAAAAAATCCGCAATACAATAACATCTATTTTAAAAGCTCGCGGCGCTGAATACGTGGCGGTTTTTGGCAGTTTAGCCAGAGGCGAAGCGCGGCCGAACAGCGACGTGGATGTTTTAGTGCGTTTTAATAAGGATATCTCGCTACTCGACCATATTGGCATCGCTTACGAGCTGGAAGACGCTATTGGGAGAAAGGTGGACTTGGTGACAGAGCGCAGCTTGAGCAAATATGCCGTTCCAAGTGTAAAAAATGATTTATTAGTTTTATATGGACAAGGCAAGAGACCTGACTTACTCTAAACATATCCTTGAGTTAATTGCTGAAATTGAAGCCTTTGTGCAGGGCATGACTTTTGAAGAATTTGAAACAGATATAAAAACCCAGCGGGCTGTAACCCGCGACCTGGAGGTCATTGGCGAAGCCTCAAAACGGCTTTCGCAAGAGTTCCAGGAAAAATACCACCAAATCCCGTGGCGAAGGATAGGCGGTATGAGGGATTTCCTAATCCACGATTATATGAAAGTTGAGATGAAAGAAGTTTGGAAAGCCGCAACGGAAGATATAAAAGAGCTTAAAAGAATTTTGGAGCAATAAACCCGGTTTTACCACAAAAACACGAATCTTCAAGGTTGGTGTTTTTGTTTAGAAGGCTTCACAGCTTGTTAAAAGCAATGTAAAATTATAGATATATTTAGCTTTGCGGGCTAGTTTGAAAGGGTAATGTAATATGAAGACTCAAGCCATTAAACAGTGGGCATTTTCGCTCATAAACGCGTCGAGTTTTGAGTTCGACACTTTAATGGCGCGTATTCCCGAAAGCCAGCGTGGTGTAGTTGGAGAGTTGAAGAAGTGGTCGCCGAAGGACCAGGTTGCCCATTTGATTTATTGGATTGAGTTGTTTGTTGCCAATACAAAGGCTTGCCGTCAGGGAAGAGCCATTGTGTCTACAGCCGATTACTTAACGATGAATGACTCAGCTTGGCAGGAGCGAAAGGATTGGACATGGCCCGATGTAGAGGCCAATATAGCCAGAATTTTTTTAGATGTCCGGGGACAAGTTCAAGAGTTGAGTTTAGAGGAGTTGATTGACGCGCGCCGCTATTCTGTTGAGACAGATGAAAGCGGGCCAAAGCCAATTTTGCAGAGCCTGGCCTACGAACTAATTGCCCACCCGTCCCATCATTTTGCCAGAATGTATTGGGCTTTCGGGGACCGCGAAGGCGTTGACTCTTTATTCGCCAGGACGCTACGGGTGACCAACCAGTCCGGCGTTTTGACTTGGTCAGAACCAACTCTTAAAAAAATACAGGCGCTGATTGAACAGAGCAAGACTGCTTTACGGTAATGCTTTTTTAGGTAAGCGCCTTTTTGCCGATCCAAAAAAGTTTTCTAATTCGACAAATGGAAAACTTTTTTGTTTTAAATATAAACAAAATACTATATAATAAAGTTATGTCTGAAGTAATTTTTTTATTGGTAGTATTTTTTATAGGCATAGCGACTGGTTTTTTTGATGCCACAATAGGAGCCGGTGGTTTAATATCCGTTCCCGCGTTAGTTTTTTTAGGCTTCCCCCCGCAAATGGCAATCGCGACTGATAGGTTCGGCACCATTGGGCAAAGTAGCATTGCTGCATTTAAATTTTGGCAGGCCAAAAAGATAGTATGGAAATATGTTCTGCCTTTTTCTGTTCTAAGTTTAGTTGGTTCCCTCGTTGGCGCAAACATCTTACTTAAAGTTAGTCCGGCAGCGCTTCAAAAAGTCGTGGGAGTTTTATTGCTGGTTTTGTTGCCGTTAATGCTGCTAAAGTCCAACATTGGGACCCATCGGAATGAGGCGGATAAGCCAAAAAGATCAATTGGGCTGATAATATATTTTTTGATTATGGTATTCGGGGGATTTTTTGGACAAGGAACGGGGCCGCTTATATTTTATATATTAACCTACTTTCTTGGCCTAACAATGATTGAAGTTTTGGCTACCGGCACAATACCTTGGCTTGTACTTTCCCTATCTTCGGTGGCAATTTTCGCTTTTAAGGGTATTATTAATTATAAGAGCGGAATTATTTTATTTATTGGTATGGCGCTTGGTGGTTATGTGGGCGCCCATGTCGCCATTAAAAAAGGAGACAGTTGGCTCAAGCGCCTGTTTGCATTGTTTGTACTGGTTTCCAGTATTAAATTATTATTTTTTTAACCGGATTGGCCACCTGTTCCGGGCATGTTGCTGACTTGTAACCATAAAAAAAACGGAGAACTTGGCAGTTCTCCGTTTTTGCGGTTTACTTTAGCACGGCGGCGGGGACGTAGTCGGCAATGTCGCGTCCGAACTTTATGAGCTGCCTAACCATGCTTGAGCTAATGTGAAAGTGCTCCTGGTAGGCGGGGAGGTAAATGGTAATGAGGTTGGGGTCCAATTTCCTGTTAACGCAGGTCATGGGAAACTCATAAGCAAAATCCATTTCCATCCGCAGGCTGCGCACAATGTGGGTTGCCCCTGCTTTTTTTGCCGCGTCCACCAGCAGGCCTTCAAACGAGACCACGTGAATGTTAGGCAATTCTTTTGCTATTTCTTGCATCATAGCCAGCCTGGCTTTTAGGCTGAATAGCGGCTTCTTGTCGGGGTTGTTTAAAATCGCCCATATTACCTCGTCAAAGGTTTTAGATGCCTGGTTTAGCACGTCCACATGGCCAAGGTGCGGCGGGTCGAACGTACCGGGGAATATCGCAACGGTTTGGCTTTTCATTTTATTATCTCCTTAAGTTTCCGTACCCGTTCTTTCAGTTCATCGCCGGGGAAATCCACTTCTTCCAACACCACTTGGGCAAATTCCCTAATTAGGCGGAGCGTTTTCTTGTCCCTTTTACAACTAACAGCCTTCTTTTCCAAGAAGGTTATTAAATTAGACGCCATACCTTCGCGCGCAATTTCTCCAAACATGCCCATAATGCCTCCTTATTTTAACAGCCACCAGTTAACTACAGCCCACAAAGACAGCAGATGGGCGCCGTTGTCCACTATGGTATAGACAATAGAGGTAAACGCAATGTCGAACTCGCGGTATTGGTCGTGGGAATGGAACGCATCCTCAAATGTCCTGCCTCGAATAAGTTTGAGCCATTTGTTGGCGAGCGACCACCGATCAATAACCCAATGGGGCACGAATACCGCAACAAAAACCTGCCAGCCGGCGGTTTTCCACAACGCCATAACGCACAAGGTGTAAACCAACACATGGACTGAACATAATGCCACAGCTTTCCAGCCCCTGTTGGATTTTTGCAGGGCCCACGCCTTAGGCTGGAAAAAGTAGTCGCCGAACAAGTGCCCGAACAGGGCCAAAATAAACAGGTAGCACGCCGCGCTGTAATTCATATTGTCCTCCTGATAGATTTTCAAAGTTCTATGACAATAATAGCGGAAGGGGGTTGCGGCAGACGCGTAATTTTTACATTTTTTTGATTTATAGCGAATTTATTGGGGATTTTAGCAGTTTTTTGACGAAAGTTTTCGTCAGCAGTATACTACCTTTATGAAGCAAATCGACAAAATCCTTTCTGAATTGGGGCTTAGCCTTTCAGAAACAGAAGTCTATAAAGCCGCCCTGCGCCTGGGGGAAGCGGGCGTGCATCAAATTGCCCACGCGGCAAAACTGCCGAGGACCACGGGCGCAAGTATTTTAGAACGCCTATGTTCAGCAGGGCTGGTGTCTGCCCACACCAGGGCATCAAAGCGGGTATACTGGGTGGAAAATCCCAAAGTTTTGGCCGAAGATTATAAAACTAAAATGCTGCTTGCGGACCACTTGGGCATAAAAATTAAAAACGAATACCGCCAGCTGGAAAAAAAGCCGGTTATAGAAGTATTTGAAAACGAAAAATCAATTATTAATCTCATCCATAAAACCATAAACAGTTTAAGCAAAGGTTCGGAAATCCTTACTTACGATACGCCTTTGGCTTCCAACTATACAAAAATTATGTCCGAGGAAATGTTTGAACTGCTGACTGCCAATAAAGTCAACAGGGGCATTCGCACCAGGTCTTTAATCCCTTACGGCCAGGAAATTTATATAAATAAAAACCGCATTAACCCGTTCATACAAGTGCGGGTCGCGCCGCAAGGCATAGAATTTGAAACTTCCACCTGGCTGTTTAAAGACAGCCTGGTGCTGTTCTCCGGCACATACGTTTCCGCCGTTTGCGTAACCAACAAAAGCATGAAAAACAGCCTGACCTCAATATTTGAACACCTCTGGCAGCGTTCCACGCCGTTTAAAATTTAAAAACGATAATAAAAAAGACCGCCGAGCCTAGTGGAGACTTACTTCTACCACCAGCTATATAGTCCAGGCTTATGAAAGGACTAGATAAAGGTTTGTAGCCAATATTTTGGACAAATAAAAAGGGGTCGAATTGTTAGTTCGACCCCTGGGCGTTCGATTTTCTCATTACACCACGGAAAATTCCGTGATATAATAAAGCAAATATCGAACGACAGGGTTTTATAGGGCCTCCGGAGTGGCTACCGGAGATACTGCAAACTGGCCTGTGTCCAGTTCCGACCCTTAATGCCCTCCAATGGAGGGTATAACCAGCCCGTTACCCGGCTGGCACGGCAGTTGGCGCCAAAGCGCTCTGCAGGTAAGTCCCAAACGCCCGGGACCCTTAGGCAACCTTATACAAGTCACCTCAGCGTCAAAGGCTGAAATACGCTAGGTGGTCGCCCCACTAAGCCGGGCGGCGTTGGCTATCAAAAAAATTTTAGTTAGGCAAAAAATTCAAGCCTAACTTAGGAATACCGCGTGTTTTTTAAATTTGTACAGCACGACTTTGTCCTTTCTTTTGTTTTGGTGGTATATTATATTTTGTCAGCCTTTCTTAGGCTAACTATACATTATAACATATATAAGTATTATTGTCAATAGCTATGCCAGAGAAATTCCCTATAAATCCAGAAAGTCTCTTAAATAAGCCAAAAAATAATCCAGAAGCAAAAAAATACGCGACTTTTAGCGTTAATTTTCAGCGAGACATCAACAAAAAGAACGGCCAGCTAAAATACGTGAATTCTGACCCTACTTTCCAGAGAAAAAGGGTGGTTTTGGAAGCCGATACAAAAATTAACCCCACAGACGGTGTGGAGTATACGGTTCAGGTTATTAAAGACACCAAACCCGAAGACCCTACTAAAGGGGAGTTAGTTGTTAGGATTGTTTCCAAAACCAAAGACCGAGAAGCCCAGTTTCATAGGGCTTCCCGGTTAAGGGACAGTGTCCACTTCCGCATCCTTGCCCAGCTAGTCAGGAGAAACCCCGAAATTTATGAAGAGATGTTGCAGGTCCTTGATAGGCGAGAGGAATTTAAAACCAACTTGGCAGGGCCCGGAGAACACCATAGGGATTTTGCTGCTTTGTTTGCGGCCTTGCATTTAAATAATCGCTCCAGCGTACTGTTAGACCAAGCCATAGACAGGACCGCCGAAGCCGAGAGTGAATGGTTAAAAGAACAAATTAGAGAGGGTAATAATTACGTCCATGAATTGCTGATTGGCACCGGCGTTCATAGCGGAGTGTATAGACAAGAAAGGTTAATGATAATTCCGGAAGACCCGGGATTGGCTATTGACCGCGACCATAAAATCGGCGGTCAGTTCGCGCAATTCGGCGGCGATGCTTTTTATATGAACAGCCGGAACCGTCCGGAAAATAAAAGACTGCCCCATATACCCGGGACAGAGGGCAGCCTGAACTCCCAAGGTAGCAAAGCTGTAACCCAGCCTTCCGATGTCAGTGGCGAAATCTACCCAACCAACTGGGATAACGCCCAGTCTGTTAGGGCTAACCAGTTTATGATAGGGAGGAACGTGGTTGATTTTGAATTAAAACTGGTTGAACCGCTGCCTCCCGGCGACGGGCCCGAAAGCGGCATCCTTAAAGTAACGGCGGTTGATACCATGACAGGTGAAGAGTACGTTATAAGGACAGACCGGTTAGTTTTGCCTTCCGGCATCGGCACAGAAATCTCTGGCCTGGATGAGACTAAGGGGCAAACAGAACTAATTTTACAAGCTTCCAAACAGGACATACGGTCCGGCGAGTTGGCAAAAATTTACCTTTCAAGCCAAATTTCAGCAAGGCTTGCCGACCCTACGAACCCTTACCCACAGCGGGGAATAAAAAGAGTGGTAGCCTGGGGCAAGGGGGATTCTTTTAAAGTGGCAATAGGCGGTTTGCTTGGCCATGAAGGCCAAATGGGCAAAACTGTTACTCAGCTAGACAGGGTGCAGGAAGTTGTTGCCATTGGGCAGGAATTTTTAACCAAAGAAGAATGGATGCGCTGCGAGCGCGCCCGTTACCATACTTTGGGTTTGGAATTTCCCAGGGCACAGGTGGAAGAATACTACCACAGGATAAAACCACTAAAAGGCAAAGGCTTGTATTTGGAAGAAGGCGCTGACGGCAATCCTGTATTGGTGGCGGAAGTAGAGAACGAAAACGGGTTTAAAGAAATTCAGCGTTTCCCAATGCCGGAAGGGACTATTGGAGTTTCCGCGGCCGGCTATAGGGATGATAGTGAGAAAATTTTCGCCCCCTTGGCCAAAAAGGAACTTAGCCAGTCTGAAACCGGAGACGCGGCAGTGAGGCGAAAAATTTTATCCACGCCCGGCACTGTAATTGAGTATAAAACAGGCACCCCGAACAGGCTTTTTAACAGGCTTACTATTGTAGGGTCTAGTTTGAGGGCAGGAACTTTTCGATTTACATATGAATTAGACAGGGGCGTGTCCGGGAGAGATACTCTGAATTTTGAAAGTTCGGCCGATGTAGATTATATTTTTAGGGACCCTATTGAACGGGTTATCTTTAGCGAACCTGTCTTGCTCACAGAACAAATTTTTGCTCCCGGCATACAAGATCCTGTGGCTGTTAAATACAAAGGCCATGATGTCCAGCGCATAGGCCCGGCGGCCCGGTTGCCCTTAACAGAAAATGAAAAAAGCCAGTCGCCTGTTTTTCAACAAATTCCCGAAAATTCCGCCGCTATATTCAGGTATACTGATTACGTGGCGGCCGTGGCCCAACTAAACGCCAGGCAAGACTTAAAGGACGGTTTTATAGAAGCCGTAGGCCTTTCCACGCTGGAGCAGAAAAAAGAAAAAATTGTGTTGCCGTCGCCTAAAAAAACAGGCAAAGCAAAAGGCAGTTTTGCCGCCTCGGGGTTTGAGTTGGATGCTGAAAGAAAGTCTGCCGATAAGTATTTGCCAATGGGTTCCAACGCCGGTGATTTATTAAATTTTGCCATTGGAGAAAAAGCCGCGGCGTTTGTTTTTCCGCCGGATTTAGACGCGATTACTTTTCATGTCTCCCGTACAGCAGGCGAGAGCGACAAAGTTGCCTTTAATATTACATCAACCCCCAAGCTTCCCGTGGCATATAATGTTTTGTTTGAGAGTATTTTTGACGACCAGCTCACCCAGCGCATGATGCGTTTGTTTACTGACCGTCGGGTTACCACCAACCCTTCCCAGCAAGTGGATATTAAGTTGCCGTTAATTGAAGAAGGAGACAACAAGGTAGTGTATGTTGGAAAAATTTCTTATGACATACCACTGCCTGTAAAGAAACAGCCAGCGAAAAAGTAGTGGACAAGTACATACCTTGGACTGGCTTAGCCAGAAAAAATCCCGACATAAAGTCGGGATTTTTTCTTTATATGCTATCATTCACCTATGAACATAACATCAGCAAAGTTTGTTAAAGGCATAACCGGGCCGGACGAGATACTGGGGGACGGCATTCCCCAGGTTGCTTTTATTGGCCGTTCCAATGTGGGCAAGTCAAGCGTAATTAATACTTTGGCTAATAAAAAAGATTTGGCGCGCACCAGTTCTTTCCCCGGACGCACGCAGGAGATAAACTTGTTTTTAGTTTCCGCCAAGGGCGCGGATTCTTTTTACTTGGTGGACTTGCCCGGCTATGGTTTTGCTAAGGCATCCAAGGAAGCACAGGAAAACATACAAAGATTAATTTATTGGTATTTTTTCCAGTCAGATGTGGAAGTTAAAAAGGTAGTGCTTATTATAGACGCCAACGTTGGCGCGACCAACAACGACATGGAAATGCTTTTTAGCCTTAAGGGCCAAGGGCGCGATATTATAGTAGTAGCAAATAAAATAGACAAAATAAAAAAATCCCTGCTTCAAAAACAGCTTAAGGAAATCCAGGAAGTGGTGGGGGACAAAAAGCTCATCCCTTACTCCGCGGAAAAAAAGGTTGGCATAAACGAGCTGGCTAATGAAATTCTAAAATGAATTTTTCAGCGGCTACTTATCCCCATACTTATGGAAAAAGAAATATCCGTTTATTGGCATGGGGCCTGATTGGGTGGTAATTGTGCCTTGAATCCAGCCTTTGTCTTTTTCGTCGGTAGTAAAAATGCCCGGCGCTAGGTCTAAACTAACATCAAGATCAGGAATATAAACAGACCATTTTTGGGGAACAAATTTTTCCTGCTCTGCTTGGATGTCGGCAGAGAAAGCTTTTTTCATGTACTGCCCCGCTTTATTTTTGTAGAGCACCCAGGTGTGGGGCCTATAGTCTGTATTGAAGGCGTAGGTAGTGGACTGGTCCAGCAGGTAAAAGTTGCCTTGCGCGTCCCAGAGTATAAAGAGCTGGGAAAGCGAACTTAAGTCGTTGTAGCCGTTAAAAAATACGTACTTGTCATAGTAGGGAGTATATATTTTACTCAAAAGCGCATGCATGCGGTATTGTTTGCCGTTTACGCTCACGTCCGCGTCCCCTTCGCTTATGTACTTGGTGTAATCCAGGGTATTTTTTACCAAAAAATCCCCGTTAAAGTTTTTTAAATCCGCCTGCACGTTTAAGTCTTTGTAGCTAAAGTTAAAAGCGTAGTTTTCTCGTGCGGACAGGTCTTCTGATGCTTTATAAGTAACAGATGTCAGGAAATCGCTGGCTACGACATTTTGGGAAGTATTATTAAAAACTGAATACCGCTGGCCGTGCTGGTCTTGGTAAATATAATCGGCATAATAGTAATGGCTGTAGGAGTCGGCAACCCTTTTCCGGTTAAGGTCTAAGGAAAGCAAAAAGGGCGCGCCGTTTTCTGTTTGTCCTACCAGCATGAGCTCGTCGGAAAAGAAGCGGTGGTCGGGAGTAACGGCATTTTGGCAAGCCTGGTCGCAAACAATGCTTGGCCTGTATTTAAACAGCCACCTTGCACCGCCAAGTCCGGCTCCGGCTGCCAACACGGCAACTAGCAACAAGACAGCGGCAAGTTTTAGACGCTTGATATTTTGTCGGTTTGCAAACCTGTTTGGTGGCGTGTCCATGGTATAATTATAGCAAATATCAGCTTATGTACGTATATTTTGCAATTATTATTTTTTGTGTTCTTGGAGCCGGGAGCGTCCAGACAGCCTACGCCGTCCCGCCGCCGGATTTTATTTTTAATATTGGCTCGCAAATTGTCCAGATCTTTACTTTTATAGTCCTGGGTTTTTCGGTTGTCATTGGCAGCTTTAGGCGTTTTTTTCAGTCCCACCCATGGTTTGTAAGGCACGGGAAACTTATGTGGGCGCTTTTGGCTGTGGTTGTTCTTGGGTTATCCCTGGCTGGAGCCTATTTTTATGAACAGTACAGGCAAGACCAGGCCTATAAACAATGGGTTGAAGAAAGCAAACAGCAGAGTTTAAAACTTCCCGAGGAGCAGGGGGTAAGTTTGGACAAACTTAAAGTTGGTGAGCTTCAAGCCGCTGTCCTTCCAAGGGGGCAGAAACCAGTAGACAGCGGAGAGGAATTCATAAAAGCTTACTACAATAACTTAAATGCCGGCAATACTGAGGCTGCCTACGCGGTATCAGCAAAAACTGTTTCTTACTCCACTTATAAAGGATGGTATAAGGACACCCAAAGCGTAACAGTCGACAGCGTCCAAAAGATTTCAGAGAATTTTTATTCCCTGGGTTTGACTTTGAAGGAAACAACAGGCGCTACCCGATATGCGGTACTTATGAGGTTGAAAAAAACTGCGGCCGGGGAGTTTAATATAGAGAATTCCCAAGTCCGAACCCTGGCCCAAACCCAGCCCGAGGGCTTAAGCCCTAATTCAACCGGTATGGCTTCTGGAGTTACCTCAGTTTTTTTTGAACACAATAAGAAAGCCCCCATAATTATAAGCAATGAAGATTTCCAAACAAAAACCGCGCAAAAAGGCGCTTACGTGCTTGATGCCAGAGAGGATGAAGAGTACGAAGTCGGTTACTTCCCAAACAGCCGGCATATTCGCTTTGCTGACCTTTTAGCCGGCCAGTGGATTGAGCTCCCGCAGGACAGGGAAGTTTACGTGCTGTGTTGGTCCGGCATTCGCGGCAAAGAGGTCGCGGAATTTTTGCGGTCAAAAAATATTGTTTCCCGGTATTTGGCAAATGGCGCGGACGGCTGGGTTTCATTTGGCGGCAAATGGGAGGGAGGAATAAAGTTTTTGTCCAAGTATTCGGCAGAGCGGTACCAAACTGTATTTACGACCGAGCAGGTAAAAAGCTACATAAGCCAGGGCGTTGTAATTGTGGATTCTCGTCAGCCCTCCAGCTATCAAAAAAATCACATGACTGGCAGTATCCCCATTCCTACTATATATACGCCTACCAGCCAAATGGAAAAAACCCTGGCCCAAGTCCCGCCTAACGCAGCTGTTATTACTGTCTGTGATGATTTTGTGAGTTGTTTTGATGCCAAAATAACAGGCGTGAAATTGGAAAAAAAAGGCCATACATTTTTGGGAAGATATAACAAACCCTGGGAATACAAGTAATATGATCATCTTGCCTGAAAAGGTCCAAGACCATAAGGGCCGTGTAGGTGCCAAGACCCTAAACCTTTCAAAGCTGAAAGGTTTAGGTTTAAACGTGCCAGATTTTGTCGCGGTTCCATCGAGCGTGATTTGTTCTCTGATTCAGGATAGTCAAAGTGATTTAGAAAATTTGGTAAAAGAAATTACTGCTGCGCTTAACTGCCCAGTTTACGCCGTGCGTTCCAGCGCATTGATAGAAGATAGCGCCAAAAGTTCTTACGCCGGGCAGTTTATGACAAAGACAAATGTTACACGAGAACACTTAGGCAAGGCTATTTTAGAAGTTATTGAGGACGCAAAGCAAAAACTGAAAGGCGATTTATCTATTTTTTCTATTATTGTCCAGGAATATATTGAGGCCGACTACGCGGGGGTGGCTTTTACCAGGAACCCCCAACACGGCAGGGAAATGGTAATTGAATATCATCAAGGAGCCGGAGAAGGCATAGTCGGAGGGAAAGTTTTGCCTATAAGGCTGGAATTTTATTGGAACGAAGCATTGGAGGCAAAAGACTTGCCTGGTTTACCCAAAGCCATTAAAAATTTCCAATTAATTGAAAAAGAGTTTGGTTTTCCCCAGGACATAGAATGGTGCGTAAGGGCTGGGCAATTTTTTTATTTGCAAAGCAGGCCAATTACCAGCCTTTCAGGTTTTGCCCAAGAAGAGTTTATTTTTTTAGATGTTATTTTACCCAAAAACCAAAAGTATATTTTTGAAAAAACCGAAATTTCCGAAATAGCCCCCAGGCCGACCCCTTTTACTTTAAGCCTGCTGGAAAAAATTTACGCGCAAGGCGGCCCGGTAGATAAGGTTTATAAACACTACGGCATTTCTTACAAGGCGCTTAATTTTTTAAAAGTATTCGGCAACCAACTTTACGCGGACAGGGAACAGGAAATTAAAACCCTCCTGCCCGCCTACACTTACTTAAAAGGCAATAGCTTCAGCCCTAAATTTAGTATGGGTGAAGGCTTGTTTACATCATTAAAAAATATTTTTCGGCTTAACCTTTTGCCCTTGGGTTCTTTGGACTTGGCCGGGAAGGTTAAAGAAAAACTTCTAACAGGAGCCCAGCCTAAAAATTTTGACCAAGCCCTGGAAAATTTTTTGGCCGATTACGAAATTATTTTTAATATAAATTTGCTGGCGGAAAAAGCCATTAAACGCCTGCAAATGGCCGCGCAAAAAGAAGGGCTTAATATTGCCGCCCTGCTTTCTTCGGGCGGCGATGTGGAAGATTTGGAAGTTAAGGCCGTACAAAATTTTCAGGGAAATTCTTTGGAAGTTTCGGACTTGAGCCCGTTTGTAAGTCGTTTGAAATTAGCCGCGCTACAACAACCAAGTCCTCTTGCCGGCTTGTCCCAGTTCAAGCAGGCTTACCTAAAACCAATTATCGGGCTGGCACAAAGTTTTAACCGGCTTAGGGAATATGGCAGGTGGCTGACAGTAAAGAATATAGGTTTATTAAGGCATGAATTATATTTAGTCGCGCAAAAAAATAAATTTAAAAGCAGGGAAAATATTTTTTTCTTTTCCATCGGACAGCTCCAAAAAGAAAATTTGTCCGAAGGGGCAGGCCAGAGCCTAAGGCTGGAATATGAAAAATATAATAAATTTAATCTACCCGGACTTTTAACTTCTTCGCTAAAAAAACAGGCATTAGCCGGTAAGCTTTTGGGTGTTTCCCCCGGAGTGGGGGAGGGCACGCTGGTAGAAGCCAAGGACATGCAGTCAGCTGCCAAAACAATTTTATACACGGACATCCTGTCTCCGGACCTGGTCCGGCATTTTCCTTACATCCAGGGTATAGTTTCCGAAAAAGGCGGATTGCTGTCGCACCTTGCAATTATGGCCCGGGAAAGCGGCATTCCAGTCGCGGTAAATTTTAACCTTAGGGCTTCAGGTTTAAAGTTGGGAGATAAAATTATTTTAGACGCAAATCTAGGCACGGTAAAGCGCGCCTAAGTTTAGTAATCCGCAGTTTATGTTAAAAAAATTCCAACTCTTTGTTCTTTCAGTATCCTTGGTTATTTTAATTTCGGGCATGGGATTGTTTTTTTTCGGCCATTTAATTTTTCCGTCCGCTGTAGTGCAGGTTATTTCCTTTAGCCCTCCGGCAGGGCTGGAGTATAAAGTGCTCTATACAAAAGACGGTTATGAGCCAAACTTGTTGGAAGTACCCGTAGGCTCGCGGGTAGAATTTAAAAATGTTTCGGACATCCCCATGTGGACGGCATCGGACCCGCATCCTATCCATTCTGATTTTGCTGAGTTTGACGCTCGGCACGACTATGATTCGGGAGAGTCTTACGTTTTTCAATTCATCAAACCCGGGACTTTTGGTTTTCATAACCATGAAAAGTCCATAGACCGGGGGATTGTGCGGGTGATTGATTACAAAAATCCATTACCTAATATAGACAAGACCAAAGAAGGCCAGCGGGCTGTACGGGACAAATTTTTGGCCATGTTCAACCAAAAAGATCCGGATTCTGTTTTTAAGCTAATAGACGCCATAGAAGCCAATAACGCGCTTTCGCGCGATTGCCACGACATGTCGCATGACCTGGGGCACCGCGCTTATGAGTTATTTGGTTTTTCTTCGGCCATGACTTTTAGCAACCCAAACCGTTTAAGCCATACCTCGGTGGATGACATTTGCGCCGGCGGCTACATACACGGCATTTTGGAGGAACTATTTTTGCACCGTCCGGAACTTAAAAGCCAACCGGAAACTATTTGTTCATCTATTCCCGATAACAACCGCGGTAGCTGTTTCCACGGCGTCGGACACGGTTTAATGTTTGTTAACAAACGCGACGTGCCGGTTTCTTTAAACGCCTGCAGGAGCCTTGGCGGGGCCGACGTCTACCGTTGTTTTGAAGGAGTATGGATGGAAATGTTTTGGGGGACTACGGACCATGCCGGCGCGGATTCTTTGGGCTGGACTTTAGAGAAACCCTTGACCGCGTGCGTTAACGCGCAAGAAGACGAAAAGCCCACATGTTTTCTGTACGCGCACCTGGGCTACCTGCGCACCCATCCTAAAGATTTTACGGGCGCGGTTGACTTATGCGTGAACAGCGGACTTGTTGAGTCCGATGTTTTGTTTTGCCTAAAAGGCGTGGGCATTACCATGATGAAGCATTTTACCAGCCACAATTTGGGCAGTTCGGAAAAACTTGTTGAAGGTTTTACTCCTCAGCGTAAGTACGCTTACTACGCCGGCGTAATTGGCTACTCGCGGCTTTCAGGAGTGAGTGAGACAGATCTTAAGAGTTTTTGTAAAGTACTGAAAACCGATACCCAAGTTTGCCTGACAGTAATGAAAAACGAGCCTAGGTAAGGGCGGTACTTGGATGTTATAATCAAATCATATTTAATTTATCAAATACGCAAGCATTGTTATGTGGCAAATATTAATTATTTTTTATTTCATTTTTGGCGCCGCGAGTTATTTGCTCAGGCGCGTATTGGCTCAAAGGCTCGGCGAACATAACCGCCTAATCAACTCAGTATTTTTTTTATTTTTCCTATTGCCTGCCGGGGCGGTTTTATATTTTTTCTTACCAGGCAATCTTAATGTCGGCGTTGCTAACATAGCGCTTTTATTGGGCGGCAGCCTTATTTTTCCCGTTGCCAATATAGCGGCTTTTCACGCTAACAAAAAAGTTGACGTTGGAATTTTTACTATTATTAATAATTTAAGTCCGCTGTTTACATTGGCAATTGCCCTGCCGTTCTTGCATGAAAGTTTAAGAGCTCCGCAGTTTTTTGGAGCGGGGCTGTTGATTGTATCCGGTGTACTTGCCGCCGCCGCACAATTTAATAAGAAGAACCGTTCAAGCATTGATGGCGTATTAATGTGCCTGCTAGCCACAGGTATTCTGGGTGTGGCCTTCGCCTACGAGCGCTTTATGCTTAATAGGGTAGATTTTGGCGCTTATTTGGTTTACGGCTGGGGCGCGCAAATTGTTTGGGCGCTTATACTTGCCCGTAAAGAATTTAAAAACCTGCCGCAGTTGTTTAGTAAACATACGGGCGCCAGGAAGATAGTATTTTTTTGGGGGCTTGCCAGCGTCCTAAAGTCAGCGGCTTTTATATCGGCCCTTAGGCTTAGCACGGCTTCCGTAATCAGTTCAGCTTCTAACTTCCTGTCTGTCGTAGTTGTGGTTGCCGCTTTTTTCTTTTTAAAAGAGCGTAAGCATATAATCCATAAAATTTTGGCAGTCGCCGTTGGCCTAGCCGGGTTGCTGTTTATTGCCGGTTAACGGTATTTAAAGATAAAATAAAGGCTCGAACCTAGGTTCAAGCCTTTTAAGTTTTGTGTCTTTCCGCTTGCTATCCAGCAGTCAGGCTTTTAACCCCAAACAGCAGCGCGTCATCCATTCCGCCCAGCTCTAAGTCCGAACAAGCGTCCCCGTAATTTGATTCAAACCTTAGGCGGTTGTTTTGGTAGTAGGGGTACATAACCTGCTCCGGATTTTCAAGTTCGATTGGGGCGGCTATCTTAAAGTTTTTTAGTTCATCGGGCAGATGTAAAATGAAGGCCAGGAACCAGGAAAGTTTTGCGCACTTGTAGCCTGTCTCTTCAACAGCACCCATGGCTTCACGGTATCCTTGCCCACCGGTAGTTCCCTCCCAGTCATAAAACCGCTTGGAGGCTAAAAATAAACAGTAGTCAATTTCCTGTTCTTTCTGTTTAGGCTTTGTGGCACTTAAAGCCCGATGGATTTGCCTGTTTGCGGCCCGCGCGTCGTTTCTTTCGGTTACATTGCCGGACCAAGAAGGGGGTTCGCATTTCAGGTCCGACTTCGGCCAGTGCAGTATTTTAAGAAGTTCCGCCTGGTTGCCAAGTCTGGCTTGGCAGATTAACCTGCTTAATTCTTCCCCATTAAAAGGTTTGAACGTGAAAGTGCCCGTGACTTCAATTTTCTGGGAAATTATTTCAACCATGTATCCTCCTTATTATTGGGCTGACCCCAGGTTCTTCTTACCTTTGAAGATGTCTACAGCTTGTAAGTTTGGGCGTGTTATAACATGGGTTGATGCCGGCCAGCCGCAATAGTTTGGGAGTGGCTTTAGCCGCCCGCCGCATGCCATGCAATTTGCTTCATTTGTGTATATAACTTCGCCATGGACCAACACAGCTTCACCCTCCGCGTTTTTGTAACCTACGGAGACAGGGGCAGTTTCCCGGCATACCTCCAATAGCCAGGCGCTAATACAGGACTGTTGCAGCAGGGTATAAATCCGGCCGGGACGTCCGTTTAGAACTATTCTTTCTCCCACGCGTACGTCTTCTAATTTTATTCCCATTTTTATCCTCCTTTTTGGTATCTGGATATAGAATAAGTTATTGGTAAATTTAGTTTGTAAATTTGGCATCTAAAAATTTAAATTCTAGCATTTGCCTTTATTTATAGGCTGATTTATACTTTAGTTGTTGTCGAAAAATATGTACGAAAAAGCTTTAATAACAGCCGGACTAACAGAAAAACAGGCTAAAATCTATTTAGCCTGTTTGGAACTGGGCAGGGCAAGCATCCCTAAAATTGCCAAAGCCGCGGAACTTAAA
>JAHFJJ010000007.1:0-16012 GCA_023245895.1 Candidatus Doudnabacteria bacterium | reverse complement strand
TGCTATGGAATAATTGAAGAATTGGTAAATATGGACTTGTTAAGAGGCATAGTCACCGGCAAAAATCAGCTATACGAAGCTAAAAATCCCGAAAGCTTGGTGGAAATGCTGGAGGCAAAGAAGCTTGGACTAACCAGCGCTTTGCCGGGATTAAAAGAATTATTTGAAACGCATAACATCCGCCCGCAAATCCAGTTCTTTAAGGGGCGGGAGGGGATTAAGAAAATTTTTGCCGATATTTTAAATTCCGGCGCTAAAAAAGTTTTGCAGATTGTAAAAAATAGGGAACTGCAAAGCCAGGGCTTGGATCCTTACGCAAGAGAATATGTAAAAAGAAGAGTGGAAAAAGGAATTGTGGCTTTTGATTTGCATCCCAAGTCCGGCGGCCTGTACACCCAAGAGCGCGGCACCACCAACGAGAAGCTTAAAAGATACGTCCGCTATTTGCCGCCGGAAGTTTTTTCCGCGGCCATGATAATGGTTTACGAAAACAGGGTAGCCATGATTTCCACGCAAAAGGAAGATTTTGGCTTTATTTTGGAAAGCAAAGAGTTTTCCTCCACCATGCGCTCCTTTTTTGAGTTCATGTGGAAGCTGGGTTCCAAAGAACCCGATTTGGATTAAGATTTTTGTATATGCAAAACCTGAAATTTTATAATATAATAATAAAGAATTAACTTTAAAATCATATGGAAGGTTTTAACACAGGATTTTTAAGGCAGGAACTCCGGCACATTGAGCATAGGGGGCATAGGGTTATTAAGCGCCAAAAAAGGCGCGCCATAGAAAACCATAAGGAATATGTTGCAACAAAACAAGAGCAAATGTCCCAGCTTGTTGCAAAGCTTTACGAAAAAGTACAGGAAGATGCGTTTAAAAATGATTACAAGGTGTTACGAAGTATTATTAAAGAACATGAGAGAGAATTCGGAATGCTTGACGATAAAAGCGCTGATTACTTGTGTGATTATGTACTATTGAGATACGAAGAGAATCATAAAAAAGTTAATTCTTATTACGGGCAGTACAAAGAAAAACCGGCAGAACTTTTTGAACTTTGTTTTGGGAAGAAACCGCAAGGGCAAATAGAGCTTGTGTTGGGTCCCATGACTTTATGCTTTCGTTGTTTTGACGAGGAGGATTATATTTTTGCTTACCTACAGCACAGCAATGTAGAAGACCAGGCGTCCAAAGCGGAAAGCCAAAGAGAGAGGGCCTCCCGAAGCCAAGGATGCGCTTTGTCTAAAGTAAAAATAGAGGAGTTGGATGATTTAGTTATAATGGAGAAAGCCAGTAATAACTCCGTCATAGAGGGAGCCCAAGTCGATGTTAAGAAGACAGAGCTTGAAAAAAATAAGCCAACCAGAATAAAATTTGAGGATTTAGACAAGGAAGGGAAGCTATATTGGAATATGAAAAATAAAGGCTGGGTTTTTAGCCGTTGTGAATTTTCTTTTAAAAGGAGTGAAAACAAAATCACGGAAATAAGTTTGTTTAACGACATAACAGGCAATTATTGTTTTTACAACAGGCCTGTGAGTCCTCCTTTTTCGTACCGTTTTGACCTTTCACAAGGTAAAGGCGCGGCAACTGAGTTTGTCGATATGGCAATAGATTCAGAAGGCATAAGTTTTGTTGACAGCAGTAGTAAATCTCATGCCATTGAGCAGGAAGTAGTAAAGGGCGGCAGGCTGGTCATTAAGGACCAGCCGTCTTCCAATGAAACCAGAATCCATGAAGAGCAGCATCAGTTTAATAAGCTCCTTATTCCCTTGGAGGATGCTTACTCCCTTAGTCCACACGTTGCTTCTCTGGAAAAAATGTTGAACGACAGTGACCGGGAGTTAGTGGAAGCCGCAAAAAGCAAACTTATTGCCCGCTTAGCTAAGTATTACCGCAGAATGTATATAGACGGCCGGGCGCGTGATGAGATAATTGCTTTTTACAAAGAAGGTCAGAGTACAGACCGCATAGCAAAAATATTGAAGACAGGCACCTTGTATGATTATTCCGGTTTTTCAGAAAAAGAAAAAGACGCACCAAGTTTGCACAAATTTATTGAAGATAATATTTTTTATGATTTGGGACAAGGAGGCGCGGTTAATCGAATTTTATACAATGACAGCCCGGAATCTAAGCGCAAGTACGCCATAGATTTAAAGTTTCCAATCAAGGAAGGATTTTTTACAAAGCCCGAAGTAGAGGAAGTTGTAAATAGAGTTTTAAAGGATGATTATCATGTGTCTATAGACACATGGCTGGATCAAATTAAAAAACTGGAACAACTAGGCTATCCTAGGCTTCAAATAGTGGCCTTTTGCGGTATGATGCCGGCACGTAATTGGGAGGGGGCGGTAAGAAGGCTTTATAAGTATAAGAGTTATAAATTTGTATAATTTAAAAGGTGATATAATGAATTATCAGAAAAGAAAATATAAAAATGCAAAACAGAAATATAGACGGAATAAAAAAATTTAATAAGCCTTCCCAGAAGAAAGCGGTTTTTAAGCATCAGCGCAAAATTGTTAGTCTGGACGCCATTTCGCTTAGACCAAAGCCATCGCGCGAGCCCCAGACTTTATATATAGAGATGCCGGTTCCTATTGTAAAGTCTTCGGTGCGCTCAAGTTCCTTCCGGAAGTTTTATAATAAGCAAAGAGTGCCGGTTATGGCCGCGGTGGCAGGCCTGTTGTTGGCTTTTGGCGGGGGAATGTGGGCGGCTTTAAATATTACCAAGAGCGCGGCTGAAAGCGAACCCCAGGTTTTGGGCGCGGAAATTACTCAAGCGCCAGAAGTTCAATACAGCGTACCTTTAAACTCGTCGGCAGGTTTGGGGCCGGTAAATTCCGTGCCGAACGATGTTTTGTTTAACATGACCATTGGCCAGCTGGAGAATTATTTGGCCGAAGCCTTAAAAACCCCGGAGGCCAAGCAGGCGGAGATTTTAGCCGCAAGAAAGGAAAAACTAAAGCAGTATCTTGAAGAAAAAAAATCGCCCCTGGCAGGCATAACCAACACCTTGGCCGAACTTAAGCACTGGGAAATGGTTTTGGCCATTTCCAATTCCGAAAGCAGTTTAGGCAAAAGATGCTACAACAATAATTGCAGCGGCATTGGCGTGGAGCCCGGCCATCCGTTGTGGCGGGACTACGCAAGCAAGTCCGACTGGGCCAAAGATTTAGACAGGCTTTTGGAAAAGCGCTACAAAGACTGGACGCTGGAAAAAATGAACGGCGTTTATAACCAGCCGGGCAGTAAAAACTGGCTTTTGGCATCCAAGCAAATTTTGGAGGATTTGCAGGAGAGAAACATAGAGTAGCATGAATTAACCTGCCCGCCATTGCCTTTCTTGGCTGTTAAGATGAGTTCTATCTTAAAATAAGTAAATTACCTTCGTTTAGCTTTAATGGCAGGTTAAGGCAGGCGGGGAAGTAAGAATTATGAATTATGAATAAAACCAAAAAGATTATCATCGGCATTTTAATTATTTTAGGCAGCGCCTTTGCCATACGGGGTATCGCGGAGACTGTTAAGTTAAACCCCATAAAACCCGGGACAAAGGCCACAGCCCAAATTTCCGACGAACAACAGGCTATTTTGGCCGTGCGGCTGGCAAAAGCTTCGGTGGTAAATATTGTGGGGACGCCCAAAGCGGCTGTGCCGGTTGGCAACGCGCCGCAAATTTTTGCGGTGCCAGATTCGGTTTCCGGCACGGGCTTTGTGCTGGAAGCAGATGGTTTAATTGTTACCAACAACCATGTGGTGGACAGGGACGACCTGAGTTATTCGGTAATTTTTCCCGACGGCGCGGAGTATGGGGCAAGGGTAAGCGCGGCCGACAAGTTTGATGACGTTGCGTTTTTAAAAATTGACGCCAAAAATTTAACTCCGGCCAAGCTTGGCAACTCAAATGCCTTAGAAACCGGCCAAAGCGTTTTTGCCATAGGCAATTCTTTGGGCAAATATGAATTCAGCGTGACCCGCGGGGTAATTTCCGGACTGGCGCGTTCCGTGGAAACTCCGGGCGGAAGCCTGCTTCCTAGCACGCACGCCTGGATACAGACCGACGCGGCAATCAACCCGGGCAATAGCGGCGGCCCGCTTATTAATTTGGCTGGGGAAGTGGTTGGCATGAATACCCTTATAGATACTTCCGGTTCTTCATTAGGGTTCGCTCTGCCCGCCAACCTTATTAAAGAGGCCGGGGAGCAGTTAAGAAATTTCGGCAAAGTTTCCCGCCCGTTTTTAGGCATTAAGTTTAGGACTGTGGATACCCAGCTTAGGCTGGAAAAAAATTTGCCAGCCAGCCAGCAGGGCGCTTATGTTTTCGCGGTTAACCCCGGTACTGCCGCGGCCGCGGCGGGCCTTGGAGTAGGGGATATTATTGTTGCCATAAACGGACAAAAACTGGATTTAAAAAATGAGCTTACTTCGGTAATCCAAAAATACCAGGCCGGAAGCCAGGTAACTTTTAAAATTTTGCGGGCTAATACAACTCTTGAGCTTCCCGTGATTTTAGGCGAGCTTAAGTAAGCATATTATATAAGCAAACATTCCCGCAATTCGTACGAATTGCGGGAATGTTTGCTTATATAAGCCATTTGTCAATCTGCGGAAATCTGCTAAAATGTAAAGGAAGTATGAATCATGAATTATGAATTAAGGGTAAAGCCATAATTCCTAATTTTTACTTCCTGATTCGTCTTTGTATTTAGCAAAGATTTTTTTATTAGCGACGTAGGGCGAGCTGGCTGCTTTCAGCCAAGCGAGCCGAGGAGCTAATACAGGTTCCAATGCCTGCCAGATCTGTTCTAAGAAACCTTTATTACCACTTATGGAGAACATAAACAATACCAGAAACACCATTATCATCGGCAGCGGCCCGGCAGGGCTGACCGCGGCTTTGTACGCCTCGCGCGCCGAATTGAAGCCTTTGGTAATTGCCGGCTTTAAACCGGGCGGGCAACTAATGGACACAACGGACGTGGAAAATTTCCCCGGCTTTGTTAACGGCATAATGGGGCCTGACCTTATGGATAACATGATGAAGCAGGTGGCGCGTTTTGGCACGGAAATCATAAATGAGAACGCAGTGTCTGTAGATTTTACAAAAAAACCTTTTACGGTAAAAACCGATAAAGCCGAGTTTCAGGCCAAGACAATTATCATCGCAACCGGCGCAGAAGCTAATTGGCTCAATCTGCCCAACGAGCAAAGGCTTAGGGGTAAAGGCGTGAGCGCCTGCGCTACCTGCGACGGTTTTTTCTTTAAAGAAAAAGAAGTAGTTGTAATCGGCGGGGGAGATACCGCAATGGAAGAAGCCAATTTTTTAACCCGTTTCGCATCCCGCGTAACCATTGTCCACCGCCGCGAGGAATTCCGTGCGTCTAAAATTATGCTTAAGCGTGCGCAGGACAACCCAAAAATTACTTTTGTTACCAACTTTACGGTAATGGACGTTTTAGGCGAAAATTCCGTGGAAGGCATTAAAATAAAAAATAACGCGACCGAAGAGGAGTCTACCATTAAAGCCCAGGGCTATTTTTCCGCCATTGGCCATACCCCCAACACTAAAATTTTTAAAGACGCGGGAATAGAAGTTGATGAAAAAAATTACATTATCATAAAAAACCATAGCCGCACTAATATAGAGGGCGTGTTTGTGGCCGGGGATGTTAACGACCCGCGCTACCGCCAGGCCGTGGTGGCCGCGGGTATGGGTTGTATGGCCGCTTTGGATGTGGAGAAATATTTAGCCGACCAGGAATCATGAATCATGAATTAGGAATTACGATTTCGGGCAGAGTCATTCGTGGAGATGGTTATGGGAAAAAATTAGGTTTTCCCACGGCAAATTTGGACAGACGGGAATATATCCGCAAAAAGATGAAAATCAGGTTTGGGGTTTGGGCCGGTATTGTAATAATGAAATTAAAAAGATATAAAGCCGCTATGGTTATTGGTCCACTGGATAAACATCGGTTGCCAAAGATAGAAGCCCATGTACTGAATTTTAAAGGCAACCTGTACGGTCAAAAAGTTACCATTATATTGCAAAAATATTTGCGGCCGTTCAAGAAGTATAAAAGTATTGATGATTTAAAAAAACAAATTAAGCAAGATATTTTAAGAATTAAAAAACCATAATTTATGGATAATACTATGTCCGCCAGAGGCGGATCCGCCTCTGGCGGAAAAAAATTCGGACCGTATTTAATTTTTATTGCCGCCATGCTTTGGGCCACGGATTCTCCTTTCCGCGCGCATTTAACCCAAGAGTTGTCCAGCAACTTTATAGTTTTGGGAGAGCATTTTGTGGATGTGCTGTTTTGTTTGCCAATTTTGGCCATGGGTTTTAGTGAAATAAAAAAATTAAATTATAAAGAATGGCTGGCGGTTTTGTTTATTGCCGTAGGCGGCAGTGCTTTAGCGTCGGTAGCTTTTACTCAGGCGTTTCATTATGTGAACCCTTCAGTGGCGATTTTACTTCAAAAACTTCAGCCTTTGCTGGCGATTGGTTTGGCCGCGGCAATTTTGAAAGAAAATATTAATTCCAAATTTTGGCTTTGGGCAATTTTGGCCCTGGTCGGCGCGTACTTAATTTCTTTTGCCGGTCTTAAACCCGAACTATTTCCGGGTGAAAAGCTGAACCCGAATTTAGTCGGCGTAGGCCTGGCGTTGGTTGCGGCATTTTTTTGGGGAGCTTCCACGGTATTGGGCAAATATGTTTTGAATAAAACCAATTTTAAAGTTATGACCTCCTTAAGGTTTTGCGTGGCGTTTGTATTTTTGTTCATCTTAAATTTTGCCCAAAGTACTTTTCCAAAATTCAGCCAAGTGACCGGCACGGATTGGCTGTTTATTGCTATAATCGCCATAACATCCGGCGTAGTATCACTATTCATATATTACAGAGGCCTGCAGGACACCAAAGCTTCTATTGCCACTTTGGCCGAACTGGGTTTCCCCATGGCCGCGGTTTTGGTTAACTGGATTTCTTACAAAATGGGCTGGATAAGCATCAACACCACGCTTGCCCCGGCTCAAATTTTGGGCATGGCCATTTTACTGTTTGCGGTTTTTAGGCTTTCCGGATATAATCAGCAGCAAGAAAATTTACAAGCCCCAACATTATCATTAAATCAAAACTAACAAACTTCTATTTATTTAATAGTTGTTATCCCAAGAGAGCGAAGCGAGAGAGGGATCTCTTCCTCTATATAGGGAGGCGTTAAATGCTAGTTATAATTTAATATGAATAACCCCTTTGAGACCGCCAAAGCCCAGCTGGGAGCCGCGGCGAAAATTGCCAATTTAGACAAAGATAAAGTTGAACAATTAAAAAACCCTGACCGCTACGTGGAAGTTTCCATTCCGGTCAAAATGGATAATGGACAACAGAAAATTTTTACAGGATTTCGCAGTCAGCACAACAACGCCCGCGGGCCTTACAAAGGGGGCATAAGGTACCATCAGGATGTTAATTTAGACGAAGTGCGCGCTTTAAGCTTTTGGATGTCATTTAAGAACGCTGTGGTCAATGTTCCTTTTGGCGGCGGCAAGGGCGGAATTATTGTTAACCCTAAAGAATTATCAGTCGCCGAACTGGAAAGGCTGTCCCGAGGCTACGCGAAGAAGATGTTTCCTGTTTTTGGTCCGGAAATGGATGTGCCGGCGCCGGATGTAAACACAAACGGGCAAATTATGGGCTGGATGCTGGACGAGTACCAAAAAATTACCGGCAATAATTCCAAGGCGACCTTTACCGGAAAGTCTTTGGACAACGGCGGCAGCCAGGGCAGGGAAGAGGCCACGGGCTTTGGCGGCGTGTATGTGTTTGAAGAAGTCGTTAAGAATAAGGTTGTGGATTTGCCGGCTGGGTCAAAAATTGCCATCCAGGGTTTTGGCAATGTGGCTACATTTTTTGCCCAGGCCGCGGAAAAGTTGGGTTATAAAGTTGTCGCGCTTTCCGATTCCAAAGGCGGCATATACAACCAGGCCGGGTTGGATTATGAAAAAGTTTTGGCGCATAAAAAATCTACCGGCGTTTTAAAAGATTTTGCCGATTCCAAAAATATCACGAACGAAGAATTATTGGAATTGCCCGTTGAAGTCTTGGTCCCCGCGGCTCTGGAAAATGTCTTAACTAAAGATAGCGCGGAAAAAGTCCAGGCTAAGTTAATTATTGAGATGGCTAACGGACCTACAACGCCGGAAGCTGACGAAATTTTTTATAGGAAAAATATTGTTGTCATCCCTGACATCTTAGCCAACAGCGGGGGAGTCTGTACTTCTTACTTTGAATGGTACCAAAATATGAACAACGAAGTATGGGACAAAAACCAAGTTTTGGAAAAACTTTCCAAACAAATTAAGCAGGCCTTCGCGGATGTCCATGAAAGGCAAAAGAAATACAATACAACTTTTCGGAACGCGGCTTACATTTTAGCGGCGGAACGGATTATTCAAGCAATGGGCTAGGCTAAACAGCCCCCACCATAAAGGCGGGGGCTGTTTTTACGGGTTTGACAAAAAATCTGAAATTGACGATAATAGTAAGTCCATTAACTAAAGTTTTATCATCAGCCATGAAAAATACAGCAAAAATTCTTGTTTTTAGCTTAGTCACAGCCATTTTAGGGGCCGTAGCGGCTCCGGTTTTGGCCTATTATCCGTCTTTATCCGCCAGCTACCAGGGCGGCAATAATAACCTCCAAGTAAATATTTTTAATGCCAGCCCGTATTCTTCGGTATCGCTTTCCAGCAGGCAGTCCAGTTTGCTTTGGACTGTTGTAAACAATATTGGCCAGACCGATGCCAATGGCTATTTTACCCAGGTTATAAGCATGCCTAGCGACGGCAGTTCCAGCGCCCTTCAGCTTTACGCAACAGTAGGCGGCCAGCAGACGCAGACAATATCTGTTTATCCAAATGGCGGTTACAACGGCTGTACTTACAATTGCGGGGGTAATGTTTCTTTGGGCCAAAGTAGTTTGAATATAAATGTCGGCCAAAATTCCGGCGTGCCCGTTTACAATCCGGGCACCGGCAGTGTTTATGTATCGTCTAATTCCAACTCTGGCGTTGCTTCCGCTTCTTTGAGCGGCAACCAGTTGAATGTTTACGGCAACAGTTCCGGTTCGGCAACCATTATAGTTTGCGCTAACGGCAGCGGATCTTGCGCCACCCTTTATGTAACAGTCGGCAATTCGGGCAACGGAACTTTAAGCCTGAGCCAGACAAATGTAAATGTCAATGTGGGCCAGTCTTCCCAAGTTACGGTTTATGGCAATAGTTCTTCGGCAGTATTTTATATTTCATCCAACTCCAATTCTTCCGTTGCAACTGCTTCACTAAGCGGCAGTCAAATAATAATTTACGGACAGAACACAGGGAGCACCAGCGTTGTAGTTTGCCAAAACGGATATAGTTCCTGCGCCACGCTGTATATAACAGTAGGCAATAATTGTTATGGCAACTGCGGGAATATTTCCCTAAGTCCGACCAGCTTGAATCTTAGTCTGGGCCAGGCTTCCACGGTAAATATTTATAACAGTAATAGTTACAATAACAATTATTATGTTTCATCTAACTCCAATTCTTCCGTGGCAACGGCCAGCTTAAGCGGCAACAGCCTGTATGTATACGGAAGTGCAAACGGAAATACTTCTATAAACATCTGCCAGAACGGGTCTTCGTCCTGCGCCACTTTGTACGTTACGGTTGGCGGCGTATTAGGCTGTACGGGCAGCTGCGGCAGTATTTCTCTTTCCCAAAACAACCTGGCTTTAACCACAGGACAGAACTCCAGCGTTAACGTTTACGGCAACGGCAGTTATTATATTTCCAGCAACAGCGCTTCCTATATTGCCGGCGCCAGCGTAAACGGCAGTTCCCTAAATGTTTACGGCTCAAGCGCGGGAAGCTCAACAATAATAATTTGCCAATACAACCCGAGTTCCTGCGCGAATTTATATGTTACAGTTAGTGGGGGATTGGCCAGCGGTAATATTTATTTTAATACAACCGTTTTGCCGAATTTTACATCAGGGCAGTATTACAGTTACCAACTCCAAGCCAGCGGCGGAAGCGGGCCTTACACTTACGTTTTAGCGGGCGGAAACCTGCCTTATGGTTTGTATATTTCTAATACGGGCTTTATTTACGGCACGCCGACTTCGGGCGGGACGAGTTTTAGCGTCAGGGCATCTGACATTTATGGCCGCAATACTACCGTAAATTTTACAATTACCGGTAGTGGGCCTGCGGCCGGCGGTTTGCAGTATCCCGCAGGCGGCAATGTGCTGGGCGCCAGCCTCTATGCCAACGGCCAACTGATAAACGAATACGGCACGGTTTATATTGTTTATAAAAATAGCAAAACGGCTTTTTCCAGCGCGCAGGCCTTTTTGGGTTTAGGCTTTAAGTTCAGCCATGTAACCAATGCCGACAGCTCCGGCCTGCCAGACTCCGGTTACACTATTAGCACCTCTGCCGCCGCTCATCCCTGGGGCAGCTGGATAAGAAGCGGCCAAACAGTTTACTTTGTCCATGAAACCGGGCTTATACCCGTACCTAACTTAAATACCTTTTATGCCAACGGCGGCCAGGCTAACTTAATCGTCAATGCCAACGCTTACGACTTGCGCCTGCCCATGCTGTCGGCAATGACCGCGGCTGATTACAGGCTACAGTAAAAAGATTAACATCGGTAAATTTAAAACCCCTCCGCAAGGAGGGGTTTTAAATAGCTTCGGCTTTTATTTGTTTTTGCCTGTCGTGAATGTAGCGGTTAAACAGTTCCTGGGTAGATGGGTTTGACCAAGGGCGTTGGGTAAGCTTGTCGTTATTTACTAAGTAGTCCAACATTTCCGCTGAAGATTTGTTCAGCATTTTCATAAGCGCTAAAAAACCTTTGGGCGTGGCCATCCACATAAAGTCTAAGTCATTAAAAGCCCCAAGCAGGGGGTCTTTTAAATAGCTTTCGTTATCTCCTAATGCCCAATTGTCGTGGATGGAAACATAGTGGGCTATTTTTTCTGTTTTTTTTGGGTCGAAGTTTAGTTGCTTTAAAATTTGTTCTGACAGTTCAGCGCCTGCCTTCATATGGGCCTTACGGATGTCAAGTTTATAAGAGTTATCTTTGGGGTCTTTTACTTTTGAATAACCAACATCGTGTAAAATTACCAAAGGGACAAAAAGGGTTTTGTCTAAGTTTTCTTTATTGCAAACTTCTTCGGCCGCTTGCATCATCCATTCAATATGGTCAATATCCATTGGCCTGCCCTTTTGGTAATGCGGCTTGGCCAGCTCCCAAATTCTATTGTAGATTTGTTCCATAGGATAATTATAGCTTTAAAAATAAAAAATACCAGCCCGCTGGTATTTTTTATTTTTATTAGTTCGCTCTTTCCACGTATTGTCCATCACGGCTGTCGATTCTAATTACATCTCCCTCTTTAATAAACATAGGGGCGTTAACAACCAGTCCTGTTTCTAAGGTGACAGGCTTGGTAACATTGCCGCCGCTGTTGCCTTTGGTGTCAGGAGGGGCTTCGGTAACTTTGAGTTCTATTTTAATGGGGAGTTCTATAGATACCGGCTTGTCGTTAAAGCGCAAAATTGAAACTGCCATGCCTTCTTTCAAGAATTTTTCCTGTTCAAGAGTAACCTCTTTTGGGATATCAACCGTTTCAAAGGTCTCCGGATTCATAAAGTGGGTGCCGTCGTTATCGGTATAAAGGAAATTGGCTTTTTCCCTGACCACGTCGGCTTCTTCAATGCTTTCGCCGAACTTAAAGGAGTATTCATAAACCTTGCCGGTAATCACGTTGCGCATTTTGGTCTGCATAACCGGCTTCCTTTGCGCCGTGCGCATGCGGTTGGACCAAATAATCATCACGGGTTGTTTTTCCCATAATATTATTGTCCCAATCTTCATATCATTCAAGTCCATTTGTGTATTTTTAGTCTTGTAAAAAGTAAAAAAGATATTAGATATTAATTGATATTAGGATATTAGGAATGCCCCCTAATATCTATAAATATCCAATATCTACTAATATCAAATTTATGCCGCCACGAATGGCAATAACGCCATATGCCTTGCCTGTTTTAGCGCTTTGGTTACCATGCGCTGGTGCTTCGGGCAGGTGCCGGTGCGATTGTGCGCCAATATTTTGGCGTGCGGCGACATAAAGCGCCGCAGGGTCTGCGTGTCTTTGTAATCAACGGTGGAAATTTTATTGGAGCAGAAGTAGCACTGCTTTTTTTCCATTGGCTTGCTGTCTCGGTCTCTGTTGTTAGGACGCATATTAGTAGGAATTATTTATTACGGATTGCGAATTAATTCGTAATCCATGATTCGCAATTGTTTTTTAATTGTTTCTAAAAAGGGATGTCTTCTACGTTTATATCTTCGCCTTGCTGGATGGTGGGGAGTTCTTCTGTTGGAGCCGGTTGGGCAGTATCAGCGGCAGGGGTAAAGGGCTTAGCTGCGGCCGGCGCGGCATAGCCTTGTGCCGCGGCCTGGTAAGAGCCGGAAGGAGCGGCTGATCCGGCGGGTTTGCCGCCGAGCATAATCATGTTGTCGCCAATAATTTCTGTTCTGTATTTCTTTTGTCCGTCTTTGGCGTCCCAGCTGCGGGTTTGCAAACGGCCTTCAATGTAGATTTGATTGCCTTTTTTTAGGTACTGGTTGGCAATTTCGCCCAGCTTGCGCCAGAGGACTACATTGTGGAATTCTGTCTGTTCAACTTTTTGGCCGGTGGTTTGGTTGGTGTAAACGTAAGAAGTCGCTACGCCAATCTGGCAAACGTTGATTCCTGAAGGGGTTGTTCGCAGTTCTGGGTCGCGGGTTAAGCGCCCGATTATCATAACTTTGTTTAAATCCATAAAGCTAAATTTAATTCTTAGTTTTAAGATTCAAGAATCAAGATGCCAAGACCCAAAGCACTGCAGCTGCAGTATTGGATTCTTGCGTTCTTGTGTCTTGGTTCTTTATTTAGTCAGGTCTTCGCTCAAAGCTTCCTCAATCTTCTTATCCAACTCTTCCGCGTTTATTTCGGTGAGGACCGGAGTTTCTTTTCTGGGGCTGGGGGCGGTTTTGGTTTTTTCAAACGGAGCGGCGGCATTTTCTGCCGGGGGGCCTTTGCGGACTATTTTGGACTGTTCAACTTTGTCTTTTTCCATGCGTTCCAGGTGCTCATCTAAATTAACAATAAGATAGCGGATAATGTTATTGTCCTGGGCGCGGATTTTGGCGTCAAAGGCGTTGATGCTCTTTCCATCCATAGTGAAATTTACCACAACATAATGTCCATTGCGGGTTTTTTTTATTGGATAGGCTAACTTTTTTTTGCCCAGTTGGGCTTCTTTAATATCGGTTCCGCCAAAATCTTCCACGAACTTTAAAATATTTTGGGAGATTTTAGGCACTTCGTCGTCGGCGACATGCGCGCCGAGCAAATACATAAGCTCATATTGAGGCATTAAGGGGTCTTTCGCCCTGTACCCGAGCCGCGGACGGCGAGTGGTTCAGGGTCCTTAATCGCCCTATCTAATGAAGGGGCGAATATGATTATTGATTAAATTGTTCCTGGATTATAGCAATAACAGGGGTTTTTGTCGATATTGACAGAAAGCCTTAAAAGTGATATAATATAAGGTAAACTAGAGCTATAAATAGCCCTATTTTATTGGTTCTTTAGCAAATTAAATAGATTTCTTGCCGATTAAGCTTGTAAATATTGCAGGTTTTATCGGCAGGAAATCACTCCTTGCTGTTCCCTAAGAAGGCGCATAGCGCACTGTCCGAAAAAGGGAATAAGAAACAGAGGCGGGCTACCGCACTTTCAATAAATACTAAAACAAGGAGAAAAGAAAAATGGCTAAGAAACGTAAGAGCTATGATGATGAAAAGGAACTCAGGCAGGCATGGGGGGTGCCTGAAGTCTGGATGGCCGAGGCGCTAGAGAAACGCAATCTAGGCAAGCCTCTCACAGAAAAGGAGGCTCAGTTCGTGAAAGAGTTTCAGGCGGACGAGCAGAATCTCATAGAAAGGGATAAGGCGCTAGAGAAACGCAATCTAGGCAAGCCTCTCACAGAAAAGGAGGCTCAGTTCGTGAAAGAGTTTGAGGAGCATGAACAGAGCCTAAGAGATAAGGACGAGGACTTTTAAAGGAGGAATTGAATAAAAGTCCTAAAGCAGGATGCTTTAGGCGTAGATCAAAAGGCGCGGGATTGAAATATAATCCCGCGCCTTTTCTTTTGTCCAAATTTTTTATTCTGGTATAATACTATCTATGAAATCATCAAAACCCATTTATTGGAATTGCGCTTGTGGCAAGACCAAAGTTAAAGGCAGGCAGAAAATTACCATTATTGCCATGCGGCATGCCGAAAGCCAGCATAATGTTTTGGGCGTTGTAAACGGCGACCCAAAGAAGCAGTTCCATATTACAGAAAAAGGGATATTACAGGCCAAAGCCTTGGCCAAGAAGTTGAGAAATAAAGAGGTTACTGCCATTATCACGTCTCAAATGCGGCGCACGCAGGACACCGCCGCGCCTTTGGCTAAGTTGAAAAAAATAAAGGTACAGGTAGACAAGCGCCTTAACGATATTCATGCCGGCAGGCTGGAAGGAATCGGCATTTTACAATTCCGCAAGCTGACGGGCAACATCCACAAATCAGTCAGGGGATCGGAAACCGGCAAACACGTGGCCAGCAGGCTCAAAAGTTTTTTAAAAGATGTAATTAAATACTACTCCGGAAAAACTATTGCCGTAGTTTCTTCGGAAATAATCCTCCATTCTTTAAAACAAATTGCGGCGGGGGAGTTTAGCGACGAAAATGTGGGCAGGCATTTAAAGAACGCCACGGTTTACGAATTCCATTTGCACAGCCCCATTTGTTGCAAGAGCTGCGGCGATTATTGCGAGATATAGGGTTTAGGATGAAGTGTGTAGGGTATAAAAAAAGAGCGAATCCGTCGCTCGAGCGGCCTACTTACTGGGAGTAGGTTTTTAGTGGCTGGCTACCAAACCGTCGGCTACCCGTTGGAGGGATTCTCTCATTTCAGCAAAGTCCTTGCAGAACTCAGGATCTTGCAGGAGTTTGGTGAAGAATTGCGCCTCAGTTCTTACGGAAAAACGAGTTACCTTGTGTTCATCAAAGGCAAAGAGCCGTTCTTCCAGATAGTCGAAGCCTTGGAAAGACTTGAGTTGTTCGGGGGTGAAGTGCGTGTAGACGGCGTTTTCAGAAATTTCGTCCGCACGCTTTTTACCGCTTGGATAAACCGCGACTAATTTTCCGTCCAGTCTGCCCACTGGAATTACATACGCGGGGAAGCGTCCGAATGGGTTGTGCCAGCCAAGAAGTCCAAATTGCATACAGCCTCCTTTTGATGATGTAATAGTATAGCAGGTGATGAAACGTTCAGCAATACTTCTGTATTTTTTGTAGAATTAGAAAAGACAGGCTTATGGCTGTCTTTTGTGTTTGTCATCGCGAGTGCATCCGAAGCAATCTTATACTGGAAGAGATTGCTTCGTCGTCGGATGCCCTCCTCCTCGCAATGACAGAGATATTAAACGTTGAACAAGAAATGCACTACATCGCCATCCTCAACGGTATAGTTTTTCCCCTCAGTCCTTAACCAGCCTTTATTCCTGGCTTCAGGATATCCTCCCGCTTCCAGCAGTTTGTCCCATTGGATTACTTCGGCGCGGATGAAGCCTTTTTCAAAGTCGGTGTGGATTTTTCCCGCGGCTTGGGGGGCTTTAGAACCGGCTGTGCAGGTCCAGGCTTTGGACTCTTTTGGCCCGGAGGTAATAAAAGTTATTAGCCCTAAAGTTTTGTACGCTTGTTTGATAATTTTATCTAAGCCGGAGTCGGGCAGGCCGAGTTCTTTTAAATATTCCCCCCGTTCTTCATCTGTAAGCTCGGCAAGTTCGGATTCTAGCTGGGCGTCGATCGGAATCAGGGAACCCTCACCCCGACCCTCTCCCAG
>JAHFJJ010000029.1 GCA_023245895.1 Candidatus Doudnabacteria bacterium | reverse complement strand
TTTTCATTTTGTTTTTGTTTCTAAAGATAAATGCTAAATTCCCAAAACATTTGGGAACCAAACCAAGACCTTTATTACCCTTATTTTAGCACTTTTCTGTAGTAATTAAAAACGAGTTCTACGTATGAATAAAGATTTAAGCGAACTTGTTGAATATTTAGACGGTAAATTTGGCGAAGTAAACGGCAAAGTTAATGCTTTGGCGGAAACTGTTAACGTTCTCCAAAAATCCGTTGATTCTATTTCTAAGGACAAAAAAGACAAGACAGAAGAGATTGTGGTTCTCAACAATAGAATGAAGAATGCGGAAGACTGGATAGACAAAGCCGCGCCGAAACTTGAAATAAAATACGAACATTAAAAAACTCCCATACGCCAGCGTATGGGAGTTTTTTAAATTCCATCCAAAGCTACTAATTTTAATAGACTTGGAGAGAAGGGCAAGCTGTGAAAACTTGCCCTTCGGAGCTTCGCCTCTAGACAAACCGAGACTTAATTCTTTCGAGCTCCTCCTTTAACATTTTGGCATGCGAGGCAATCAGCCGCACAGTTCCTTTTACTGAACTTGCTCTCAATGGAGTAAGTTTTTGGAAAGGTGAAGGCAGTACGCTTGTGTCTTCTCCTTTCCCGCCCATAGAGACCGTCTCAAACATCCGCTCACCGGCCTTCTCAAAGAATTTGAACTTGCCCAGCCAGACCCAGTCGGAAGTGAACACGTGGTAAAACCCTGAAATCGCCTGAATAAAGTAGGTTTTGCTATCCACACTCACTTGTTTATGGTAAGGCTGTCCGAACTGGGGGTAAGAGGCTTTCCAGAATTCTTTTGGACTGTAAAGGGCGGTTCGAAAAAACTCGCACGATTTCCACCGGGGCCACTCGTGCTCATGATGATCTTTACCGCAGGTACAGCGGTGGGGGTCTTTCAGCATCAACAAATGAGACCCTTTAAAACCGGGTGTGTTGTTAGCAAGCCGTGGATTGTGAGGACTAACCCCTATAGCGGCGGCAAACTCCCGAGTATGCTCTGGCATCTCATTCCAAGCCTGAATCTCGGTGAATATCTCGTCGCTTCTCCTTACGACCCAAACCTCGTGGGGATCCTTGTCTTCCATAACTAGAAAAGTGGCGCCATTAGTTTTCTCTTTCGCGGGGATTTCGTCCTGAAAACGAAAACGATACCCCGGCCAATTCAGTTCTTCTGGAGCACAAAAACGAAATCGACTGCCTTGGCTCCCAATACTATAAAACGTATACACTGCTTTTCTCCATCTCTTCCTGCTTGCTTCAAGGTATTGCTTTATCCTTAAAGTCAGAGGCTTGCCGAAGAGGTTGCTTTCCTAAGCTTACAGAAAGCTAATAAATTTAGCATTAAATTAACGTTTTGTCAAATACTCGCTTATATAAGAGCTTAGAAATAAAAATCCTAGCCGCACCCGTGAAAGTGTCAAGCTGGTTGAAAAGGGTTTAATCAGGAGTTTAAAAAACATCTTTAAATAAAAGAAAAGAAATTTTCCGTTTAAGCGGAATTTTTTGTGGCTTAAATACAAACGAAATTTGCTGATAATTTTTTTTAATCTTAACTAAAGCTTCTTTTACTCCTTGACAAAAGTCCGGAAACCTTTAAAATAAACTTTACTTCGTTATGAAAAAAACCAAACTTTCTATTTTATTGCGAATAATTTTAATACTTTCTTTTTCGTGTGCAGTAGTTTTTTTAGCTCCGGGGGAAAACAGCCAACCAATTGTGAAAAATACTTTAGCGGCAGATGCCTTGCCTATGCCAGCACTTGAAGAAACGGCTGGCAGCAAGCAACCGGCGCAAGAAGAACAAGCTATTGTAAGTAATCCACGCGATGTCCAAGAGCCAGCAGTTGTTGAAAAAACCATCATTGAGCCAAAACCTGCCGGGATGTCTATACAAATACCTAAAATCTCGCTTAATGCCCCAGTTGTCGGCGTTGGCCTTGAAGCCAACGGTGAACTACATGTACCGGGTAACTTAGTCCAGGCTGGCTGGTATAAAAACAGTCCCGAACCCGGGCAAACTGGGACTTCGGTAATTACCGGCCATTTTGATTATGGCCCAAATTTCGCTCCCGGAGTATTTTATAAGTTACATACCCTTTCTGTTGGTGATGAAATTTTTGTCAGACGTAACGATGGTTCTACGGCAGTTTTTGCTGTCAAAAATATGGAGCAGTATCCGCAAAATAATTTTCCTACATCTAAAGTCTATTCGTCATCCAAACTTCCGGAACTGCGGCTTATAACATGCGCCGGGTTTTACAGTAAAATTACCGGACGCTACACTGAAGACCTGGTTGTTTATGCCGTGCTTGATAGAGTTGTATCATATTCATAAAATTAACCCCTGCCTATAATGGACAGGGGTTGTTTGTTGTAAAAATAGCAATTAATATTTTGGCGCGCGGATTTCCACCAAAGAGCCGTAAACAATAAGGTTGTTACTGTAATGCTTTTCTTTTTTATTGTAAACGCCGGAACATGTAATTAACCTAATCCCAGGATAAGCAATTTTTCCGTAAACTTTGGCTGTGGGAAAATTATTTTGCGGGGCCTGCTCAAGGCTGTCCACTTTAAATACCGCGACCGAGCCGCCGGCAATGGCCACCTGGATTTCCTGGCCGATTTTTAGTTTCCCTAAATTGTAAAAAACTGCCTTGCCGTAAGCCGAATCTAAATGGCCTACCAAAACCGCGGCGCCTGGCTGGCCCGGAGCGGCACCGTATTTATACCATCCTACCTGGTTATCTTTGGAAGGCACTTGGATACTGCCGTCTTTATTAAGGCCTAAAGGTGCTACAGCAGCGTTTATATCCAAAGAGGGGATGCTTATGGCCACAGGTTCGGAGGCGGCAAGGGAGCTGCCCGCGCCCTGTGCAGAAAAAAAAGTGTAAGTTTTTCCAGATCCCCCTGCTTTCAAAAAAGCAAGACACAAAAATACAGCCAAGACCAAAACAAGCATGGCAAGTTTATTGCCATGCTTGTGTGGCGTTCCCGATTTTTGGATAAGCTCTAGGTTCATTACCCAATTTGGTTACTTTTTTTAACTGCAAAAACCGCGAGGCTCAAAGCTCCGGCAAGCGCTAAAGCGGCCGGTAAGGAATTGCTTTCGGCTGAGCCGCCCAAACCCGCGTTAACTCCCCCCACCGGGATTGTAGGGTCGGTTAATATAGGGCTGGGCAGAGGCAGAGAGCCCGCAAAGGGCTGCAAGGTTACAGCCGAGCTTACTACTGTCCCGTCAGGACAAATTGCGCTCACAACAGCCGCGCCGGTGGGGGAGTTGTCCGGAAATTTTATAAAAGCCCCGAACGAACCATCTGTGGCAACTATGTTGCCTAGGGTAGCCATCCTAATGGTGCCGCCATTTTGCACCAAATCAAACATAACGTGTCCGGAACTGGTCGCCACAGGACAAGTGCTGGAAACTATGGCTATCCCTCCTGCATCCAGCCGCCTATCAAAGCTTAAGCTTGCCGCAGTGGAAATGGAAGGCAAAAGCAATGCCGCGGCAGCAACTGCGAAATGAACAACCAAACTTGTTTTTTTCATAAACGTACCTTTCTATGGGTATTAAATTTTAAACGACCTTTTGTTATTTTAACGCTAATAACCAGAGCCTGTTTCCAATTTCCCCATATTTCCAATGGAAAAACCAGTTAAGTCAATCTAGGGTTAATTATGGCGTAATTTAGAGTTGACAAGGTTTATTGTTTATGCTATACTGTGTAAAGTTAAAAGTATTGTCAAATTTATAAACCTTTTAAGCTTTCGGCTCGTCCGATAAATCGACACTAGCCAAGGGTAAAATTTCGTAGAAATTTTATGGGAATTTTAGATACCATTATTCATACCAAACAAACCGAGAGCCTTAGCCAGTTCAGCCCCAGCGCTGTGGTTAAGGATATTTTAGGTTTGCTTAAAGAACGCGACAGGAAAATTCTTAGCAACCGCTACGGCTTGGAAGGCGGCGAAATAAAAACCCTGGCCGCGATTGGCCAGGAGCAAAACTTGACCCGTGAAAGGGTTAGGCAGATTGAAAAAGATTTAATAAGGAATTTAAAAAAGACCAGTTTACAAAAAGCCAACTTTGTCGAAACAAAGGATTTTTTGCTTAACATAATTGCCGAGCACGGACGTATAATTGCCGAAGAAAGCCTGCTTATGCATTTGAACATAAGCGAACAGAAGGAAAGGAACGCGCTTATTTTTATTTTGCACCTAATTGAGGAACTTGACCATTTTATCCACGAAAATTATAAAAAAAGCTGGGTAACCGTGCTTTTTAAACAGGACGTTTTGCATGGTTTTGTTGGACAAAGCAAGCAAATAATTTCCCAAAAAACCGTACCCGTAGCCGCCGAGGAGTTCCTTGAGAATTTCAAGAAAACTGAATTTTACCAGGAAAATAAGAACGAGCTGTCTGACAAGGTCATTTTAAATTATCTGGAGTTGACCATTGAAATAGAGAAAAATGTTTTTGGGCATTGGGGACTTTCCTTATGGAAAGAAGTGAAGCCCAAGGACGTGGGCGACAAGGCCTACCTGGTTATGAAGCACCACAAAAAGCCCGAACACTACTCCGTAATAACTGAAATGATAAACAAGGCTAAGTTTGACTCCCGCGCCGCCTATAAAGAAACAGTCCATAACGAGTTAATTAAAGACGCCCGTTTTATTTTAATTGGCCGAGGAATTTACGCCCTCTCCGAATGGGGGTACAAGCCCGGGGTGGTTAGCGACGTTATTATTGAAATTTTAAAATTAGCCAGCCAGCCTTTAGGCAAAGAAAAAATTATTGAAGAAGTCTTAAAACGCAGGATGGTAAAAAAGAACACCATACTCGTGGGGCTCTCCAATAAGGCGCTGTTTAAAAAAATCGGCAAAAACGCCTACGCACTCGCGTAAATTCCTTATAACTGTCTTTACTAACTACAAATCGGTTACTAATATACTAATCTTAAAAATTCCGCATTAGTATATTAGTAGGGATTAGTATTTAGTAAAGACAGTAAAAGTTGAAACCAAAATGGAAATTCTAAAAAACATCCTCCCAAATTTTGTAGACATTTTCAGGTTAGTCTTCCTTTTTACCTTTACCTACTATGGATGGGTGATTTTTGTTTTTGGCCTAATTTATATGCTCTGGAAGCTGTATTATGGAGAAATTGAACACCAGTATGTAGGCAGCCAGGAATGGATTTTTATCCAAATTAAAGTGCCGCGGGAAAATATGGTCAGCACATTGGCGGTTGAGCAAATATTTTCACAGATGCACGCTTTGCATGTCGGTAAAACTTTTGCTGAAAAATATGTGGAAGGCCAGGTCCAGCTGTGGTACAGTTTGGAAGTTATAAGCATGGGCGGAAAAATTTCTTTCGTTATACGTTTGCCGGCAAAAATGAAAGACGTGGTGGAATCGGCTTTTTATTCCCATTACCCCCAGGCCGAGATAAGCGAAATAAGCGACTATATGGAAAATTTCCATTATGACCCTTATAAAAGCGATGACATTGAAATTTTTGGCTGCGAGTGGAAGCTTAATGACAGCGATGTTATTCCAATAAAAACCTACAAGGACTTTGAACACGCGACCGCCGAAGAAAAAATTATTGACCCTTTAGCCAATTTTTTTGAAGGATTGGCAAAAATTGAACCATTTGAATTTATAGGTTTCCAAATTATAATCCGTCCGCTGGCGGACGACGAATGGCAGCCCAGAGGCCTGTTAAAGGTTAAGGAGTTGACAGGCGAGGAGGTTCCCCACAGCATGAGTTTTTTTGGTTTGCTTTTAAAGCCTTTTGAATGGTTTGCCCGTTTCAGCTACAAAGAAACTGTTTTAGGCGGCGGCCATGGCCATGATAACCCTGAAAAAAATAAGCCAAAAAATAACTGGATGAGTATGACGGAAATGGAAAAAGAAAGGGTTAATTTAATAGAAAAGAAAATAGGCAAGCCCGGTTACAGAACCAAAATCCGCATGCTTTACATAGTGCCCAAAGATAAGTTTGAAAACGCCAGAAAAAGTTTAATGTCAGGAATTTACCGCCCTTTGGGTTCTGTTATGACAAACAAACTTAGGCCGGATGTAAAAAAAACCTGGACAAACGCGGATTATTTAATTTCAAAATCTTTTGAGCAGCCTTTTTTAGACAGAATTTCCAGGTATAGGAAGAAGCATCTTTTTAATGGCTACAAACTTCGGCATCACCACATTGGTTTTAACTGGTTTATTTTAAATATTGAAGAGCTGGCCACAATTTACCATTTCCCAATTACCACAAAGACCACAATGGCGCCTTCAGCAGTAGAAAAAACCGAAAGCAAGAAATCCCAGCCGCCTGTCAATTTGCCGGTCGGCGAATTGTAGGAGTCCTAAATATACAAATCAACACAAATATACAAATAACTGCAAAAGGTGGATTTGTATATTTGCGAACACTACACACTTATGGAAACACAAGACAGAATAACAGTTTTTGCCAAAACCAATTTCCGCAACAAGGAAACGCCTTTTGGCATTAAAACGGATGACCGCCGCAGGCATATGTATGTCATTGGTAAGACCGGCATGGGCAAAACTACGCTTATGGAAAATATGGTTATCCAGGACATTAGGAACGGCCACGGCGTGGCTTTCCTTGACCCGCACGGCGACTCGGTACAGAGGATTTTAAATTCCGTGCCTTCCAATAGGGTTAATGACGTCATTTATTTTAACCCGGCCGACCTGGATCACCCTTTGGCTTTTAATATTTTGGAATCGGTTGACCCTCGCTACAAACATTTGGTGGCCTCCGGTCTTATGGGCGTATTTACCAAAATTTGGGCAAACCTATGGTCTGCAAGAATGGAGTATATTTTAAACAATACCATTTTGGCTTTGCTCGACAGCCCGGGCAACACGCTTTTGGGCATTACCCGCATGTATGTGGACAAAAAATACCGGAAAAAAATTGTCGATAACGTAAAAGACCCTATGGTCAGGGCGTTTTGGACTGACGAGTTCGCCAACTACAATGAAAAGTACAGAACGGAAGCTATTGCTCCCATCCAAAACAAAGTTGGGCAGTTTTTAAGCTCCGGCATTATCCGCAATATTGTGGGCCAGCCCCGCTCCACAATCGATTTAAGGGAAATAATGGACCAGCAGAAAATTTTGATAATGGACTTGAGCAAAGGCAAAGTGGGGGAAGACAACAGCGCCCTGCTTGGAGCCATGTTGGTAACCAAAATCCAGCTGGCGGCCATGTCCAGGACGGATATAGAGGAAAGGGACAGAAAAGATTTCTATTTATACGTCGACGAATTCCAAAATTTTGCCACAGACAGCTTTGCCACCATTTTGAGCGAAGCCAGGAAGTACCGCCTTAACCTGGTTGTCGGACACCAATATATTGGCCAGCTAATCCAGGATAAAAGCACTAAAGTGCGCGACGCCATTTTTGGCAACGTGGGCACGTTGGTGGTTTTTCGCGTGGGCGCGGAGGACGCGGAGTTTTTAGTTAAGGAGTTTGAGCCTATTTTTACGGAAGTAGACATTGTTAATTTGCCCAAGTACGCTATTTTATTGAAGCTGATGATAAACGGCGTGGCCTCGGACCCTTTTTCGGCCATGACACTTCCCCCTAATCCCAATTTTTTAACCGGCAATATTGAAAAAGTTCTTAAAGTTTCCCGCGAGCGGTACGCCAATCCTGTGGAGGAAGTAGAGGAAAAAATTTCCCGCTGGATGGGCGCGGAATACCACCAGGAATCAGCCGTGCTTATTGGCGCTGACAGTGAAAACAAGGGCCAGCCCAAAGAACAAAATATTATTATTGACAAGCCCGAAGTGGTACAAATCCAGCAGCCAGCTGGTGACACCGTTATTGAATCATCCGCCTCTCGGCCTTCCGCGCCCCTAAAGGAAAAAGAGCTTTCTTTTGAAAAAGAACCCGCGCCTGCTCCAAAGTTTATTCCGCAGCCAAAAAAACACCATACGGAAACAAATAACTACGACCGCCCGGAGCGCAGGCAGGAACACCGCCGCAACGACGACCATCACCGCGGCAATTTTAGCAATCACCCAACCAACAGGCCGCACCATTCCCAACCCGCGCGCCACAGCGCGCCTGGCAGGCGCGGTTTTGGCGACGGCGGGGGGCAGAAGAAAGAAAATCCCATTTGGAATACAGTTGCCGGGCTGCATAAAGAAAAAATCCAGGAGTCAAAGCAAAAAACCCAAAGTTTAGTAAAAAAAATAGAGGCCTCTCCCGAGGAACCCGATTTTTACCTCCCGCCGACACCAAGTCCCAGGTCCGCTGATGACAGGAAAATCCTCCAGCCGGGGGAGTCGCACAATTTATAAAACCATTCTAATTTACAACGGTTTTATTTTTTACCTTTGACTGATAGCCCTTTTTGTGTGAATATGACCCTAGTTATGATACGCCAAAGGAGGCAATATGTCACGAAAACGCAGGGTAATTATTTACAAACCGAGCACATATGGTGCCGGAGACGGGTTCGACTTGGGAGACGGACATGTGGAAAGGTTCCACAGGGGCTTTATGCCCAACAGCACAATCCAGTTTCTTGCCAGCCTTACGCCTGAATCTGTAAGCGGCGCAGACATGGAGGTAGTCACTGTTGACGAACACATTGATAACGGGCAAGGGATGGAGCTTATAAGATCCAGCTCTAAGGATACAATCCTTGCCATAGCAGGCACCCAATGCCACCAGTTCCCCAGAGGCCTGGATGTCGCGGGTTATGCCCTCGAGCATGGACTCCGGCATGTCGTGATTGGGGGGCCCCAGATTATGACCTGCGACACTTCGCAATTCCATGACCTCGGGGCAAGCTTCGCGCTTTCTGAAGCCGAAGGCATTTGGCCGGAGATTCTGGAAGACGCCGTCCGGGGCGAACTGGCTCCTGTCTACGGCAGTGCCAAACGCTATACAGGTGAACTTTCAGACTCGCCTGTGCTGAAGCCGCCATCCCAAAAAATGCTGCAACGCTACGTACTGCCGATGCTTGGCATTTACCCGGCGCGCGGCTGTCCGTATACCTGCAACTTCTGTTCGGTGATTAAAATTGCCGGCAGAAAGGTGAGGACTGAACCGGTTTCCACAACCATTTCCAGCCTTAAGGCTGCCAGGGCAGCCGGGGTAAAGATTGTCATGTTTACCAGCGACAACTTCAACAAATCCGGCAGCGCCCCAGCACTGCTCCAAGCCATGATTGACGAAAAAATCAATATGCCTTTTATGGTCCAGTGCGATACCCAGGTCGTTAAGCAACCGGAACTCATAGCGCTCTTAGGCAAGGCCGGTTGCTACCAAATGTTCCTGGGAGTTGAAGCTTTCAACCGGGAGATCCTTCTCGCGGCCCACAAGACCCAAAACCATCCCAAGGCCTACTCCGAAATTATTCGGATGTGCGCGGAGGCTGGGATTGCCACCCACTTCTCCAACATCATCGGCTTCCCAACCCAAACCGAAGCGGACATTTTGGAACATCTCGATACGCTTATTGAGCTGGACCCGAATGTTGCTTCATTTTACATCCTCACGCCCATTCCTGGAACAGAGCAATATGATGACTTTATGTCAAAGGGGTGGGTGACTGCCCCTTCGCTGGACCACATGGATGCCGTCCACCCTACCTGGAGCCACCCCAATATTTCCCATAAGGATTTGGCCAGGCTGCTTTTTCTCTGCTACCGAAAGTTCAATTCCGTTAGCAAAATTTGCAAAAACCTTGCTTTCCAGAGCCAGTGGATGAAAATGCGGGCCAATCTTGTCGGCTGCGTTGGGCTAAGCGCATTTTCCAAGGTTTGCGGCATTCTGCAAAGGGAACCGATGTCCGCAGGCTTCCGCAGGATTAAGTTCGATACGGGAATGGACTACCGGCATCTGCGGAAAAAACATTTCGGGGTGGAAAAAATTCCGCTGCCCCAAAGTCTTCCGCTTTCTGCCGCCGACGAAGCGCTCAACCGCCAGGCTGTACTCACGGCCTGAAACGTAAGTAACGCTCTGCGCAACAAAAATAACCTGCCTGGCATTTCTGCCGGCAGGTTATTTTGATTTATGTCTACAAATGTTTTTTAATTTCTTCTTCAATCGCCGCTTTTGGGGCCGCGCCAATCATTTCTCCCACCACTTTACCACCTTTAAAAAACTTTAAAGTCGGGATGCTCATTACGTTGTAGCGCATGGCCACGCTGTTATTTTCATCTACATTAATTTTGCCGACTTTCAGCTTGCCTTTATATTCGTTGGCGATTTCTTCAACAATCGGGCCCAAAACCTTGCAAGGCCCGCACCATACCGCCCAAAAGTCAACCATAACTGGCAAATCCGAATCTAAAACCTCTTTATCAAAGCTTTTTTCGTCTAAAATAACCTCGCTCATAATATAAGTAATGTTAAGAATTAGAAAATAATGTGCCTATTCATTTTATCCACAACAGACTTCTTTGTCAATCAGGTATACTAAAAGGTAGTTGGTGGTAAGTTATAGCGGCCAGTTTAGTTGTAGGTATTTGGTTATAAGTGGCTAATGCCTTATGCCCAATGCCTGAACCGGCCGTTATAACTTATAACCTTTAACTTAATTTTGGAAATAAAAACAAAGATTTTTAAGGTCCTCCGTGTCTGGCTTGGAATTTTATTGCTGTTCCTGTCTTTTCAGGTTGGGGCCGGTTTGTTGCTCGACAAAAATATTAAGGCAGAAAGCTCCCCTGCTGAACCCAAAGTTTTAGGCGTCAATACATCCATACGGGGCGGCGAGCCGGAGGAAAAGCCGGCCTTGGTTAAAATTAGCGAGCCCGATGTCGGGGATGTAACTGCCCAAAGTTTTTTGGTTTTTGACCTTGGCAACGGCGAAACGCTTTTTGCAAGAAACCCATCTGAAAAACTGAATATTGCCAGCCTGACAAAATTAATGACCGGCCTTGTAGCTTACAATCTGCTGGACCTGAACAAAAATTTTATTGTTTCAGGCCAAGATACTTTAAATGTCGCCCCGTCCTTAGGCCTTTTGCCCGGAGATGAAGTCAAGGCCCTGGACGTATTTAACGCCATGCTTATTGGCTCTACGAATGATGCCGCCTTAGCCCTTGCGGATTTTACAACCAGGGGAACGGACGAAGACTTTGTTGCCTTAATGAATAGCCAGGCCCGGGTTTTGGGCATGCAAAACAGCCACTTTTCCAACCCCATGGGTTTTGACAGCCAGTATAATTATTCAACAGCCGAAGATTTAAAAATTTTAATGGGAGTCACCGAAAAACTTTCGGTGTTTACGGACTTGGGCAGGCGGGCTTCCTATGCTTTTTTTGGAACGCAAAAAAAATATTCCGTACAAGCCACAAATAAGCTCTTAGCCGGACACCCGGATATCCAGGCAATAAAAACCGGCTCCACCCCGGCAGCCGGAGAAACCATGGCCACAAAAATCAAAGCCGGCCAAAATGACATCATAATAATAGTTTTAAAAAGCAAGGATAGAGAAGGGGATACTTTAAAGTTAAAAACCGCCTTTGAAAGCAGCTTTGAGTTAAAATAGCCGGCAAATTTTATGGTCCGTCCACACTTAAGATTTTATAGAATTTCTTGCAATTAATGCGACAAAATTAGGCCTCTCAATGGCTTGGAGAGGTATTTTTTTAGTGTTATAATTCCAAAATACGTTTTCAATCCGCGGGAGGATTAAATGCAAAGTAAACTCTTTGAGTATCTGTTCCTTACACCCCTATATTGGATTTTGGAGTTGTTGCGGCTATTGTTTCTCACAGGGAAAGCAGGTGCTATCCTGCATAACGCCATCTATCACGCTTTATTTAGCATGGCGCCGAAAAATACGGAGCATAAACGTAAATACACCATGCTGACGGGCGAACTGCGGAGCAACCCGGCCATTCTTGAATGGCAGCGCCGGGCTTACACATCATGCCCTGCAGTTGTCCGGCACGTTCTCAAAAATGTGTTTGTAAGGAGGTTTCTGGTTGGTACTCTCCACAGGCTCTGGCTGGAAAAACAAGGAAACGCGGTCCCCAGGATGCTCATGATAAGCCTCAACACTCCGGAAGCAGGCTGCAATCTTAAATGCGAACACTGCTACGCCACCGGGCATGAAAATACCATGATTCCCCTCGAAATTCTTATGCGCGTCCTGCGCGAACAAGAGCAGCTTGGAATCTACAATGTAATGCTTTTGGGAGGTGAGCCTTTTTTGTACCGGCACATTTGGCACATACTGGAATCGTTCCCAAAAACCTCCTTTTATGTGGCGACTAATGGTACTCACATGGACGCTGAAGCCGTGAACCGCCTAAGCCAAATGGGCAACGTGTTTCCTATGGTCAGTCTGGAGGGCTTTGAGGCTCATACTGACGCGATTCGCGGAAACGGAACCTACCAACTGGTAGCAGCAGGCATGAAGCGCTGCAAAGACGCCGGACTGGCTTATGGCGTCACCGCTACCGTGACCAAGCAGAATATGGCAGAAGTCACGGGAAG
>JAHFJJ010000038.1 GCA_023245895.1 Candidatus Doudnabacteria bacterium | reverse complement strand
TCAAACAAATAAACAAATCTCGGCTACATCGCATTTGTATATTTGCCAAGATTTGTATATTTGAGAACCCTACTAAATGAACGGTTTCACCCAAAATTTAATCTCCTACACCAAAACGGCTGGCCTCGGAGTTAAGGAGCTCAAAAATTTAAGCCTTTCCACGCTGCGGAAAGTTTTTTCTTTAATGGGCAGGCGGGAAAAAATAGCTCTAGCCACGCTTGCCGCTCTAGCGGGCTTTAGTTTTTTTGCTTCCGCTAAAAACGCGTACTACAACCACACTTCACCCGCAGCGGACTTCGGCGGCATTTACTCCGAAGGACTGCTGGGCCAGCCTACTTACATCAACCCCCTGCTCGCGCGCTCTGAGCCTGATTTGTCTTTAACCAAACTGATCTTTGCCGCCCTGTATAAATACGACTCCAACGGCCAGCTGGCCGCGGACTTAGCCGACAGCATGCCGGCAATTTCTGCTGACCAAAAACAGTACACTGTAAATTTAAAGCACGGCGCCAAATGGCACAACGGCAAGCCGGTTACAGCCGACGACGTTGTTTTTACAATCCAGACCCTTAAAGACCCCGCTTATAAAAGCCCGCTAAGGGCGCTTTGGCAGTCTACCAGCGTGGAAAAGCTTAGCGACTATAGCGTAAAATTTACCACCAAAGATATTTCCGGCCCGTTTTTGGACAACCTGACCCTGGCAGTCCTGCCCAAAGGCGTATGGAACGGCGTTGACCCGCAAAGCTTTCTGCTCTCCAAAGTCAACCTGGAAGCCATTGGCAGCGGACCCTACTCCATAAAGGAAATAAAAAAATTGCCGAGCGGAAAAATCCAACAAATTACTTTACAGGCTTACCAGGATTACTACCAAGGCAGCCCAAAAATAGACCAGGTTATTTTTAAACTATACGACAGCGAGGAAGACATTTTAAACGCTTTCCATAGCCGGGAAATCCAGGGTTTTGGTTTTGTACCGCTGGGCAGTGACTTATTTATAGATAAAAATCAGGACCAGTCACAGGTCTTAACGGTGCCTTTGCCCCAGTACCAGGTAGTTTTCTTTAACTTGAATAATAAAATCCTTGCGGGGCAAAAGGTCAGACAGGCCCTTTCTTTGGCAACTGATAAACGCCAAATCATAAACCAAATTTTTAAAAATAACGCTTTGCTCCCTGTTTCCCCGCTGGTCTTTAATAGTGACTCCAAAATTATGGACTCCAATGTCGATGCGGCAGAGGCTAAAAAAATTCTCGACCAAGATGGCTGGACCGTTGACCCTAAAACTAATATTCGGGCCAAAAAAGGCGTGGGCTTAGAAATTACCATTACCACAAATGACTCATTGGTCAACTCCAAGGCCGCGGAAACCCTGGCTGCCCAATGGCACAATCTGGACATTAAAGTCAACCTCAACATCCTGCCCAGCAAAGAGCTTATGGACACCCTAATCAAACCCAGGAATTTTGATGTCCTGCTTTTCCCCCAAAAATTCGGGGCCGACCCGGACCCCTTCCTGTTCTGGCATTCCAGCCAGGTCAAAGACCCCGGCTTTAACCTAACCGGGTTTGCTGATGCTAATATAGACAAACTAATTACCGACGCCCGCACGACCACGGACAAAAATATCCGTGGGGCAAAATACACGGAATTTAATAACGCAATTACCGCTTCTTTTGCCGTAATCTTCCTGGACCAGACCGAATATATTTACACCGTGGACAAAAAAGTTAAAAATGTCGCCAGCAATGTCCTCTACGACCCCAGCCAGCGCTTTAACAACATTAGCAATTGGTACATGGTGGAAAAGAGGGTGTGGAAATAGCAATCATATTATCATGCTATCATTTTAACATTTTATCAAACTGCATACTGATTTTTTGTTAAGATGATAAAATGATAATATGTTAGAATGAACTTACGCCGCGGTGGTGGAATTGGCATACACGTACGTTTCAGGTACGTATGGCCGCAAGGCCGTGAGGGTTCAAGTCCCTCCCGCGGCACCATGTACCATTCACTTCGTTCAGGTACATGGCACGCCACAAACTATACTATATAATTTAGGCTTGCCACACGTACAGAGCCGAGTGAATGGTACATGCCCTGCACCGGAATTCCGCGAAGAGGAATGACTGGTACAGGGCTGTTGTTTTTAGCACTTAAAACAAAAACTCAACCCGTGAATGGTTGAGTTTTTATTTTATATATTGTATAATTGCATAATCATTTTGAGTAGAGGAGGAACTATGTCCGAACGCTACATGACACTGGGCGATACGAGCGGACCTGAAATGAAGGCAATTCTCAAGCTGTTTGTTGAACTGGAAAAACTCACGCACGAGCGCGGCCAATTCTGGGCCCGCTATAGTTTTTACCACCAATCCTTGCCTCCCAATATGAAACGAATCCAGGGCCTTTTGGTAGCCTGGACTGCGGACGACATCCACTTTAGACAGTACATGTCGCCGCTCTTTGCCGCCAACTGGCTTCTCAAAGACGCCCAAAACAATCCCTACTGGTCTCAGGCCAATGACAGCTCTCTGGTTCTTAGCTTTCCGTCCGAATGGGTTGGCGCAGTCCAGCCCCTGACCAACATCCCGGGCTCCGACCCCCAAGCCAGACGCAAACCCGAAAGCCCTTTGGAATTGCCGGAGTACTTTGCCAAGGTTATTTGCGCCACATGCGCAAACCTCAACCAAGCTTTACGCAAAAACGGCGTTTCCTTTGACGCCGAAATAGGCTTCCAAACTCTTACAGCTTCCATACGGCGGCTATTTGAGTAGTCCGTGCCGCGTATCAAAACTGAAAAGTTCCGCAGCGAGCAAAATTGCCGCGGAACTTTTATTTTTTATTGCAAATTTCTACACCCTCTTCAGCCTAAAATCTGCTGGGTATTTCATCCGCAAATACACATCCTCAAACCATCCCGCGAAGTGGTAAAAAATTGCCAAATAGACCGCGGAACTAAAAACGTATAAAAAGAAATAGCCCAGCGAGCTCAATTGGTTTATAAAGGAAGACAGTACAAAATAAAAAGGGAAAACAACCACGGAATCCATTATATTGCATCCCATAGCGCCATTTTGGCAAGCCAGTGTCTTGAAAAAAGTATAAATAAAATAAACTGCCGGCAAAAGCACTAAAGCCAGCTTAATTGCCGACCACTTCCATTTTCCACTACGCCCAAATTCCTGATAATCCATATTCTAAAATCTCCTTGTAAGTTTAAACGAAAAAGCATGGCTGTTGTTTCAAAATTGACAAAAAACTTAGGGTGTGCTATAATTACTATACAAGTTAAAAATCTTCCGAAATCAAAACAATTTGCAGATGAAAGCTAAAGAAACCTTTTTGGTTTTCATTTGTTAATTGCTTCAACGCAATCCCCTAATTCCAGGTCGGCTTTTTGAGCCACTTAGAATCAGGCCAACAAAACTTAATAAGTAAAGCTCAAGTTTTTTATGCTTGAGCGGATAAGCATTGTGGAAATTTTTCCATAATCAAAAGTAAATAAATATGATGAGACGAAACGACCACGGACACAGAAGGCCCGGACAGCAGAGCAGACCGGCTAATTTAAGCGCGCCCCAGCCGGCCAAATCCGGCGACCGCTTGGATAACTTAATAGATAAGGCTACAGGGTTGGTTAACAGCCTGACAACCAGCCGCTACACGTCTTCCCGCCAGAACCTTAGGATTATTCCCATGGGCGGCGTGGAAGAAGTCGGTGAGAATATGACGGCTTTTGAATTTGGCGATGATATTATTATCATT